>NZ_MZGS01000016.1 GCF_003111625.1 Methanobrevibacter thaueri
CAGTAACATTACCTAAAACACAATCACCAGTGTTAGTTACAGTAATATTAAACGCAACAGTATCATTAACAACAACGAAATCTGTAATGTTTAAACTTACTTTAACAACAGTCATGTTAGGACTGTATACGGTTACATTTGCTGTGTCATTGGTATCATTTGTAACATTTGATTTTGCTGTAACATTGTTTACAAGAGTTCCGTTAGTTAAAGCTTGGAAGTAAACAGTGAATGTAGCATTACCATTCAAACCAAGAGGTTTAAGGTATTTAAATGTCACATTATCCTCACTACTCCAATCAGCACCAACAAACCTAATAAACCTAAATTCAGAAGGTTTGAAGAACTCAGTCACAGTAACATTACCTAAAACACAATCACCAGTATTGGTTACAGTAATATTAAACGCAACAGTATCATTAACAACAACGAAATCTGTAATGTTTAAACTTACTTTAACAACAGTCATGTTAGGACTGTATACGGTTACATTTGCTGTGTCATTGGTATCATTAGTAACATTAGACCTAGCAGTTACATTATTCACCAAAGTACCATTAACTAAAGCTTTAAAGTAAACAGTGAATGTCGCGTTAGCCCCTATACCAAGATCTTGACCATAGAAGAAAGTCCTATTGTCCTGGGATACAGACCAATCAGCACCAACAAATCCAAGATATTTAAATTTGTTAGCATCAAACTGCTCAGTCACATTCACACTACCTAAAACACAATCACCAGTGTTAGTAACAGTAATATTAAATGCAACAGTATCATTAACAATAACGAAATCTGTAATGTTTAAACTTACTTTAACAACAGTCATGTTAGGACTGTAAACAGTAACATTAGCAGTGTCATTGGTATCATTAGTAACATTAGACCTAGCAGTAACATTATTCACCAAAGTACCATTAACTAAAGCTTTAAAGTAAATAGTAAATGTCGCGTTAGCTCCAATACCAAGATCTTGACCATAGAAGAAAGTCCTATTGTCCTGGGATACAGACCAATCAGCACCAACAAATCCAAGATATCTAAACTCAGAATCATTGAACACATCAGTCACATTCACACTACCTAAAACACAATCACCAGTATTGGTTACAGTAATATTAAACGCAACAGTATCATTAACAACAACGAAATCTGTAATGTTTAAACTTACTTTTTCAACAGTCATGTTAGGTTTATAAGCGGTAGTGTTGTTACTTGCTGTATCAGTTTGGTTTCCTGTTTCATTAGTAGTTAGATTAACTGTGTTGATTAAAGTACCGTTAACTAATGCCTTAAATATGACAGTGAAGTTGACACATTCATTTGCAGCCAAACTACCGTCATATGTGAAAACATTACCATTTCTGGACCATTTATCCTGATTGGTATAGTTGACAAACTGCAATTCAGTTGAATTGAAGATTTCAGTAACTGTAACATTGTGTAAAATAATATCATTTGTATTATTTACAACAATTACAAACTGAACTTCCTCTCCAACGTAAACAGTCTTATTTACAGTCAACTTATCTATCAATTTAAGAACTTTAGTTTCATTCCTTGCTTGGAAAGTCTTGTTTCCTGTTTCATTAGTTGTCACATTTACTGTGTTGATTATGGTACCTGTAACTAGAGTTTTAAAGATAACTGTTAAATAAGCACTCTCATTAGTACTCAAGCTACCATTATATGTGAAAACAGTACCATTTCTAGTCCATTGAGTATGGTTAATGTAGTCAACTAACTGCAATTGAGATGAATTGAAGATTTCAGTAACTGTAATGTTATGTAAAGTTTCATTAAATGTATTATTTAAAACAATTACAAACTGAACTTCCTCTCCAAGGAAAACAGTACTGTTTAATGTAATCTTTTCAACCAACTCATGAGGTACGACTCTGAATGAGGAACGGTTTTCAATGGCAGTGTAATAGGTACTTTCCCTATAAATTGCCTCAACAGTATAATTTCCTTTTTTCAAGCCTTGAAGAAGCAATGTTGTAGCACCATAAATGTCAGTCTTATTAATTTCAGCATATGTGACATCTTTTACTACATTGCCCCCTTCATCATAAACAATAATCCTGATAATCTGGTTGTTTTCGAAAGGATATTGATAGATGTCCTCACCGTCATGGCTGTTTTCAGGCCCAATAACAGGGTTTATGTCTTCGGCTGGAGTATGCTTAATGATTTCAGTACCATTCATAGCATAGAATGGGTAGCTGATGTTATTTACAGTAACATCACTTTCCTGATTATAAATTGCATTAGCAATGTTGTCTCCACCTTTATGATAAACGATGATTGTAATGTTTTCGCCCTCATAAATTGTTGCAATGTATTTAAAGTCTTCACAAGAACAGTTGCATTTACCTTCACTTGAACAATTTCCAGAGCAGCCACAGCCACATTCGCACTCATCATAACTGCTTGCACGGATGACATCAATCATTCCATTGGCCCGCATTGAATCTAACATTCTATTATGTACACTATTCATAGTGTTTTCACGATTCCGTGTATTATGACTTGAACAATTGCAGCTGCAATTGCAAACGCCTTTCACAGTACAGTTAGCTGTACTGTTCCACCTGTCATAATCAATGATTAACAGATAGGATTTAGCCTGATTGTCAAAGAAACTTGAATCATGAACCCTCAATGTGGAATCCTGTACATATATTGCAGAACCGTTTGTAGCAGTGTTATATGTAAAGTTACCTTGAACATCAATGTTTTCAGAGTATGAAACGTGAATTGCTCCACCTTCACCTCTGTCCCTGTCGATGTCTCCGGTAGCATGGTTGCTGTAGAATGTGGAATTTTTGATAATTAAATCGTTGGCATACATGATTTGAGCAAAACCACCATTTTCTGCAGTGTTGTTGAAAGCATAGATATCTTCCATGTAAAGATTTTCACCATAACATACCATTGCCCCACCAGTTTCATCTGCTAAATTGGATGAAATGTTGTTGTGGGTGAAATTGGTGTTTGCCCCTTGTATCGCCATAGCTCCTCCGGAACTGAATGATGGAAACTCTTCACTGTTGTGAGCTTCGTTAAAGGTGATGTTGTTGTATGTGAATAGGCTGTTATCACCATCAATATAGATAGCACCACCCATATATGCTGAATTTCTGGAGATGTTGTTGCCTGTGAAGATACTGTTACTTCCCTCAATGGCTATTGCACCTCCTCCAAAATCAGCGGTATTGTCAACAAGAGTACAGTTTTTAACAACGTTGTCATCACCTGCAACATAGGTGGATCCACCCAAATAAGCATGGTTATTTACTGAAGTAACATTCTCAAAGACATTCTCGTTTCCTCTGATGTAAACAGCACCACCTTCTTCGGTAGCATTACAGTTGGACAAGGTCACATTGACAAAAGTACAGTTGTCACCTGCAACGTCCAAACCACCACCACGAACATCAGCGGTGTTGTTGTTCAAATCAGAATTTTTAACAATAATGTTGTTACCTTCGATAAATGAAGAACCACCACGTTCAGCATGGTTATGAATGGAAGTAACATTGTCGAAGACTGTGTTGTTACCCTTAACGTAAACAGCACCACCATCCTTAGCAGCGTTACAGTCGGACAAAGTCACGTTAACGAAAGTACAGTTGTTACCCGCAACGTCCAAACCACCACCATTTATAGTAGCACTATTGTTGTTCAGGTTACAGTTCTTAACAACAACCTCATCACCAGCTATATATGAGGAACCTCCTTCCTGAGCAGTGTTGTTAACAGAAGTAACATTATCAAATACGGATTTATCACCTACAACGTAAACAGCACCACCTAAAGTACCTGCTTCGTTGTTGGATAAACTTACATTGAGAATTTGACAGCCTTCACCACCGCCAATGTTTAAAGCTCCACCTCTTAATGTTGCGGAGTTGTTGTCAAGGTTGGAATTTTGAACGGTTACATTACTACCACGAATAAATGTGGAACCTCCAAGATAAGCGGAGTTGTTGTTTGAGTGAACATTATCAACAAGGATATTGTCACCTACAATGTCAAATCCACCACCTAAACCGGAAGTCTCATTTCTGCTTTCGTTGAAGATAGCTCTATTGTTATTCAGCTCTCCGTCTCTAACGATAATGTTGGTACCGTTAATGAATGCAGCACCACCACGCTCAGCAGTGTTGTTATCAGCGATAACATTGGTCAATGTAGTACCATTTGAATTAACGTAAATAGCACCACCCATAAGACCTGCCTTATTGTTGGATACACTAACATTTTCAACATTACAACCGTCACCTGCAATATTAATACCACCACCACGTAAGGTAGCGGAGTTGTTGTCCAGGTTACAGTTCTGAACGGTTACATTATCACCACGAATAAATGTAGAACCTCCAAGATAAGCGGAGTTATTGTTTGAGTGAACATTATCAACAAGGATATTGTCACCGACAATGTCAAATCCACCACCTAAACCGGAAGCTTCAGGATTGCTTTCGTTGAAGATAGCTTTGTTGTTGTTCAATTCACCATCTCTAACGATAATGTTGGTACCGTTAATGAATGCAGCACCACCACGTTCAGCAGTGTTATTGTCCGCAACAATATTGGTTAATGTAGTACCATTTGAATTAACGTAAATAGCACCACCCATAAGACCTGCATTATTGTTGGATACATCAACATTTTCTATTGTACAGTTGTCTCCTGCAATATTTAAACCACCACCACGTAAGGTAGCAGTGTTGTTGTCTAGGATACAATCTTTAATAATAGTGTTGTTACCACGTATAAATGTTGAACCTCCACGATAAGCAGTGTTGTTTACGGATGTAACATTGATGAATTTACAGTCATTACCGAATACGTCGATTGCACCACCGATACCTGAATTGTCAGGGTCGCTTTCATTGAAAATAGCTTGGTTATTACTGAATGTTGAATTTGATACAGTAATGTTATTTCCTTCAATGAATACTGATCCTCCACGGCTAGCGGTGTTGTTGAGTGAGTCAATTTCGTAAATGTTTAAGTCATCGGTTTTGATGTATATTGCTCCACCTTCTCTGTCTGCGTGGTTATTTGACACTTCAAGGTCATAAACTTTACAGTCATCACCAGCGATGTCGATTCCACCACCTCTACCGGAACCCTCAGTTCCGTTATAAAGTGCTTTATTTCCATCTAAAGTACAGTTGTGAACATCAGCATTGTTTCCTTCAATAAATGTGGAACCTCCTTTGGCAGCTGTGTTGTTTACGGATGTTACATTAGTGAATGTTGCATCGTTACCTCTAACGTATACAGCACCTCCTTCGGCACTGGCATAGTTATCGGATACATCAACATTATAAACAGTACAATTGTCACCTAAAATGTTTAGACCTCCACCACGCAAAGTAGCGTTGTTTCCGTCAAAAATACAATCGTGAACAACAGTGTTGTTCCCTTCAATAAATGTTGATCCACCACGATTTGCAGAGTTGTCGACAGAGTGAATATCATAAACCTCTAAATCATTGGATTTAATGTACATCGCTCCACCATCATTGTCGGCATGGTTGTTTGAAACATCCAAGTCATAGACTTGACAGTTTTTACCAGCGATGTCCAGTGCACCACCTCTACCGCTGTTATCACTTCCATTGGATAGAGCTTGGTTTCCATCTAGGGTACAGTTGTGAACCAATGCGTTGTCACCTTCAATGAATGTTGAACCTCCGCGAGAAGCAGTGTTGTTAAATGATGTTACATTATAGAATGTTGCATCGTTACCTTTAACGTATACAGCACCTCCATCAGTACCAGCATTATTATCGGATACATCGACATCGTATACAGTACAGTTGTTACCTAAAATGTTTAGACCTCCACCACGAAGGGTAGCATTGTTTCCGTCTAAAGTACAATTGTGAACGACAATGTTGTTACCTTCAATAAAGGTTGATCCACCTAATTGAGCGGTGTTGTTTACTGAATTGATGTCGTAGATGTTAAGATTACTACTTTTGATGTAGACAGCTCCACCTTCTCCGTCAGCGTGGTTGTTGGACACTTCCAAATCGTAAACCTTACAGTTGTCACCGGCAAGGTCCAATCCACCACCCCTACCGCTTAATCCGGTAGAAGAAGAATTGTAAGCATTGTTTCCAACTAAAGTACAGTTGTGTACATCTGCATTGTTACCATCAACAAATGTGGAACCTCCTCTGTTAGCGGTGTTGTTGAATGAGTATACATCAACAAATGTTGCATCGTTACCTTTAACGTATACAGCTCCACCATCAGTTCCAGCACGGTTGTTTGACACGTCAACGTTATTTACGTTACAATTGTCACCAGCAACATTTAATCCTCCACCACGCAAAGTAGCGTTGTTATTGTTTAATGTACAATTATCTACTAAAGTATTGTCTCCACGAATAAATGCTGCACCACCAAGGCTTGCATTGTTATTATTAGCGGTTACATTAGTGAATCTACAGTTATTACCGAGTACATCTAATCCTCCACCAATACCTGACTCTTCATTGCCGTTATAAATAGCACTGTTGTTGCAGAATGTGGAATTCTGTATGACTGCATTGTTACCTCTAATGAATGAGGAACCACCGCGAGCAGCGGTGTTGTTATTTGAGGTAATGTTGTCGAAAAATGCACCTTCTGTAATCAAATAAATAGCACCACCGTCGGTACCTGCCCTATTGTTTGATATGTCAGAATTTCTGAATTCTGTAGGTGAAGATGTAGCGTTGATGAAAAATCCACCACCTTCAGAAATAGCGGTGTTGTTTTCAAATGTACTGTTTTCAACTGAAACAGTTGCAATAATAAATAAATCAACTGCTCCACCTCTGTCTGCAGTGTTATTGTAACATTCACAATCCACAATGTCTACATGCTCAATATGATACATGTGAAGAGCACCACCTTGTGCCCTTTCGTCGGCACGGTCTCCTTTAGCGGTGTTTCCGATGAATGTTGTGTTTATGTAACGTAATGATGGTCTTGGACTTACAATATCGTCGATTGTAACGTCAATACCCCCACCGTTACCGTTGAAAGCGGTGTTGTTTATTAATTCTGAATCATATGTGTTGAATGAGCCTCTTAAAGCTCCACCATATGAACCACTATTATTAATGAAAGAAGAACCATAAACGCTTACTTCCTGAACACAGGACCAGATAGCTCCTCCACCGTTTGGAACACCTCTTCCATCTCCGAGAGTACTTAATGCTGTGTTATTAATGAAAGTGGAATTGTAGAAATTCCAGCCTGCAGCATCATTGTTTACTCTTACAGCACCACCACCGATATTAGCGGTGTTGTTGATAAAGGTACAATTATCGACTACTCCATTGGTACTTCCCACTACATCAATGGCACCACCATAATCGGTATTGTCACCATTGATGAATGTGATACCCTGGAGAGTTACACCATCAACATTATTTATAGTGAATATTCCGGATTTTCCTTCAGCATTCAATACAGTGCCGTCAACACCAATGATTGAAATTGGCTTATTTATTACCATTTCATCACTAATATCATTTAAATAAGTGATATCTTTTAGCATTAAAATAGCACCGGCTTCGGCATTGTCAATTGCTCTTTGAATATCGGAAAAAGCATCACCTTCAACATTCACAATACCAAAAGTACCTTCTTTTGTTTTACCGTCTAAATAAGTAGCGGTGTAAGTATAACTATCCATTGGAAGATGTGAATAATCATAAGTGATTTGACCATTGCTATCAGTAAAATCAGTAACAGTATCTACTAAATCCCCATTAGAATTGCGGATTTCCAATTGAATTTCTTCATTAGGTAAAGGAACTTTAGAACCTTCCTCACCAGATGCTCCTTCAATGTTTCCGACAACAATATTGGAATAGTCAGTAGCTAATGTAAATGTCAACACAGGATATCCTGCGACAACACTTAAATCTGTTACTCCTCCAAGTTCACAGTTTGAAACTTTACCGTCAGCACTACCGTAAGCGTAAATTGCTTTACCTGAATTAGCGGTGTTGTCTGTAAAATTACAGTAGCTCATATCTGCATTATGGCAGTCATCTTCAATATAGATGGCTCCACCATTAACTGCAGAGTTACCTGTAAAATTACAGTTTGTCAAACTTGCATCATCGTGTGCAATATCTATAGCACCACCACCAATGTTTCCATTTGTAGCAGTATTTTCTTCAAATTCAGAATTTATTACAGTTAATTCCGGTCTTCCAGCATGAATTGCACCACCCATACCGCCGCTATTCTTTTTAAATTTAGAATTGGTTATTGTGAATCCTGTTCCATCACCAACAATATTGATGGCACCACCATAACCCCAAGTTTCAGCAGTATTTTCCGTGAAATTACAACTATCAATTTTTAAATTACCTCCGGAAGCAACATGTATTGCACCACCATGAGCAGCAGTATTTTCTTCAAAATTACAACCAGTAAATTCACAATCATTTGCTTCTATAAAAACAGCTCCACCGCTGTTAGAGTGTCTTCCTACATTATTAGTGAAATTACAATTGTTGAATGCAGTATTTGTTCCTTCATCACTAATATGAACGGCTCCACCCCCTTGATATTGACAATTATCAAATAAACAATTGTTTATTGTACAATCTGAAGCATCAATATACAGAGCTGAAGCAGGACCATTACCACCATTTGAATTTAAAATTCTAACATTATTTAGAGTGATTCCAGGTGCATTAAAGCTAAATACTTTACCAGTATTTGCATTTATTGTTGAAAATCCATTAGGATTGGAGATACTACCTCCGCTAATAACAATATTTGCAACATTTACATTGATTGGTCCACCATTATAATCACTCCAGGAAGAAGTAATGTCGTTATTTCCTAAATAAACGGTATCGCCCTCAGCTACATTTCCATTGTCAAAATACTGTTGGATCTGTTGAAGTGTAGAACCTGAGAGGTCATGATCAACAGATAAAATCTCATCATCTTCACTAATCTGTAGCTCATCCATCGAAGAGTCACTCGACGTCGACTGCGATATCGAATCACCCGTATCAGTTAATGTAATATTATTCGTTGCTGAATCTTCCGATGCGCAAACTACTCCCACTAAAGATACGAACAAGAATAATATCAAAATAAATACAATCGTATTTTTAATCTTGATATTATCTCCTCCATTTGAATACAATTTTTTACTTACCCGTATAATAAATATAATTTATCATACCAATTTAATCAAAATATATGATTAAATCATAAAAAAATGCATATAAATCATTCTAAAGACTAAACAGCCAATTAGAACAAAGAATAATACATTCCTTTACGAGTTCTATATTAGTTTTTGAAAGTATATAAACTTTATAATTTTATGGCAAAAATGTGTGTAAAATATAACTGTCATGAAAAAAAGATAAATGAATTTCTTAAAAATCAGAAAAAAATAATTAAAAAAAATAATTTAAGGGAGAATTTACAATTCTCCGTTAGCTCGTCTTTCATCCAAAAGTTTAAGGCCTAAGTCGCCAAGCTTATACTTTTGAATCTTTCCGCTTGTGGTGAGCGGGAACTCGTCTACAAAGAAGACATATTTAGGAACCTTGTATCTTGCAATGGATCCGATACAGAAATCACGGATGTCCGCTTCGGTCACATCATCAAAGCCATCTTCCTTGATTATGAATGCCCCTACGATTTCACCGTATTTCTCATCAGGTATTCCTGCAACCTGAACGTCCTGTACGCATTCGTGGGTGAAAAGGAACTCCTCGATTTCACGAGGGTAGATGTTTTCACCTCCACGGATGATCATGTCCTTGATACGGCCTACGATTGAATAGTATCCGTCCTCGTCAACTGTCGCAAGGTCTCCTGAGTGGAGCCATCCGTCAGGTTCGATGGTTTCTGCGGTCTTTTCAGGCATGTTGTAGTATCCCTTCATCACGTTGAATCCTCTGCACATGATTTCACCGGTCTCTCCAGGACCAAGTTCCTCACCGGTTTCAGGGTCAACGATTTTAACCTCGATGTTAGGGAATTTCCTGCCTACTGTATTGATTTTCTTCTCGAATGAGTCTGCAGCGTTGGTCTGTGTGAATCCAGGTGCCGCCTCTGTGAGTCCGTATACGCTGGTGATCTCCTTCATGTTCATCTTTTCAATGGCATCCTTCATTGTTTCGACAGGGCATGTTGAACCTGCCATGATGCCTGTTCTAAGTGAGCTCATGTCGAACATCTCGAACATAGGATGGTTCATCATTCCGATGAACATTGTCGGAACGCCGTAAATGGATGTGCACTTTTCCTTTTGGATTGATGAAATGGCTAAAAGAGGGTCATATTCCTCAAGGACAACCATTGTTGAACCGTGGGTGATGACAGCCATCACACCGAGAACTGTTCCGAAACAGTGGAACAGCGGCACTTGAAGAAGCAGTCTGTCTGCAGGGGAGTAGTTCATGTTTTCCCCAATGTAGTAACCGTCATTGACGATGTTTCTGCTTGTAAGCATTACTCCTTTCGGGAACCCTTCTGTTCCTGATGTGTACTGCATGTTGATTACGTCATGCTGTGTTACGGAGTCCTTAACCTTTTGATACTCGTCATCGTCATAGTTCATTCCAAGCAGCAGAAGCTCATTGGTGTTGTACATTCCGCGATGCTTCTCCTGACCCACGTGGAAAATGAACTTCAGATGTGGGAATTTTTCAGCAACAAGATGGTCCCTTGCACAGGTCTTGAGTTCAGGAACCAGTTCGTTGATGATGTCGAAGTAGCTTGTGTCCCTAAATCCGTCGGTCATCGCCAATGCCTTCATGTCGGATTGCCTGAGCACATATTCAAGTTCGTGTGACTGGTATGCTGTGTTTACTGTGACTATTGTTGCACCTATCTTTGCGGTTGCGAACATGTAGGTAAGCCATTCAGGCACGTTTTTTGCCCATATTCCAACATGGTCTCCCTTTTCAATTCCGATAGCCAGCATTCCTTTTGCCAGATTGTCTACTCTTTCATCAAATTCCTTATATGTAAATCTTAAGTTTCTGTCCGGATAAACGATAAATTCATGATCAGGTTGTTTTTCAACCATTGATTCGTAAAACTTTCCTAATGGAAGTTCTGTAAATAATTCACTCATACTTTCACCTCTAATCTCTTAATAAAATAACTAACCAAAATACAAATCATTAATGCAATTCCAATTGCAATGTTTTCAAGTGTAAATCTAAATCAGCTGTGTAAAATCTATCAATTTTTGGCTTAAAAGTTATTTTATTCATTCAAATCACCAACCTAGTATGGAGTGTAGAGCACTGCTAATATCTTAGCGCCATTTTCACTTTTTGCGTGAAGGTGGTGCGGAACCGCTGAGTCATAGAATATGGTGTCCCCTTCACCGATTGAGAAAGTGTCCTTTCCGTAGATTACTTCAATTTCTCCCTCTAATACGTAAATGAATTCCTCACCTTCATGGGAGGATAATTCCTTTTCTCCTTCCTCATACTGAATATCAATCATGAAAGGATCGATGTTCCTGTCAATCTTACCTGCACCTAATGAGTGGAATTCAAGGTTGGTTGCGTTTGTCACGTCCTCACGGCCTGAGAAATACAGGGAGTTTTCGGTCTTGCCGCCACGGGTAACTACAGGTCCGAGTTCCGGTGTGTCGTCGAGGAATGTTCCGAGCCTTACCCCTAAAGCCCTTGCCATCTTGGTCAATGGGGTTAATGAAGGGATAACTTCTCCGGCTTCCATAGCCTCTAAAACTTCAAGCTTTACGCCACTTCTCTCTGCGAGGTCTTCTATAGACATGTCCTGTCTAGCTCTAATGTCTTTTATTTTCTTTGCAAAATCTTCGTTTGTCATATCTTTCACGCTTTTTTGAATTTACACTTAAAATAATTTAAGTATTAATAACTATATTCAATAATATATTTAAGATTAACCTTAAATTATTTAAAATGGTAAAAAAATTGAAAAAAAACTGCCGAATGTTTAGGAAAATCATTAAGATGACAATGAACAAATATCCTTGCAGTTTCACATCAAAATTGACTTAAACTCGTTGAATTGACTTAAAATCCAACAAAAATGTTTTATATCTTACAGACAAAGTAGATAATGTAAAGACATTCCCCATTTCTTTACAATAAAAAGAAAAAACTATATTTAGTTGTAGAATTTCCAGACGATAAGGCTAGTTAAAAACTAGTCTTATTCATTAAGTTTAAATAATTAAAGAAATATAAATTATAATTGAAAAACATTGCGATGTTTTTCATAATTTGCAGATTAGTAAACTTGTTTTATAAAACATGGGAGAAAACACGAAAAAAACAGTATACAAAAGTATTATTGTCTGGTGCAAACTTAACTGATTGCGCTGGACAATATCAATACTGTTTTTTTTACCTCATCCTACTTATTTTCAATGAAAAACTTTTAAACTATAAGAGAATAATATCAATTAAGGGTGAAATTTTGAAAAGGAAAACCAAGATTATTCTTATAGTGGTTCTTCTGTTGCTTTTGGGAGTGATGATTTACAGTGAGCAATACAAAAAGGAACATTCCCCATATCAAGTTATCGGAAACAACAGTTTAGGAACTGTTGAAAAGATAGTTTACGGCAACATGAGTGCCAATAATTCAATTGCATTGATTACAGGAATTCATCCAAGGGAAAAATTATCCATTGGTCCTGAAATCAAGGCTGCAAAGGAATATGTTGATGGAAGGGATGACGTCAAGATAATTCATTATCAGGTAAACGTGACAAAAAATCCTAAAGACTACAAGAAGAGCCGTGCAAACGGTGAAAGCCTTGTCCATGACTTCGTAAATCCTGATGTTACAAAATCAGACGCTGATTGCGTAATAATCAGCCATTCACATATGGACTGGTACGGTGAGGGATTCTACCTGGCAACACCTGAGATGGACAATGCCTCCGTTAAGATAGCCGAAAAGATCAACAATACCACCGATTTCAGATACTATCCGAGAACAGGCAATGAGTCATACAAGTCAACATCAGCTGTCCTTGTTTCAAAGCCTATCGCACAGGCAGGATATCCTACCTTCGTTTATGAGATTCCAGAAAATATCACAAAGCAGGATTCCACCGATTGGGCTAAGGACTTGTTTGGACTAATGGAAAAATATGCTTGCTAGCATATTTTACCTTTACTTATTTTTAAACCGAAAATTAACCTTCAAATAATTGAATTTATCGTTTATCAAATTGAAAGAAACACAATTTCCATCAAAATTCAAACACATTTCTTCAATATAATTGTCTTAGACTATCAAATCGGAACCAATGGATAGGACAATCTACATGAACCGATGAATTTTCTAAAAAATAAAACATATATATTAACAAATACATACCATTAATTAATTTAAAAGGACTGTTTTATATGTTAAGTATTAATCAATGTTATTTAGATTTTGTAGATAAAATCTTAAAAAGCGGAAAGGAAACCTATAAGGACTCAAACCATCATTTATTGGAGAGTCTTGGAAACTTCTATATAATCGACGACCCAATGGACTTGAAATTCAGGGCAAAATACCAAAACTACACCACAGAAATGATGTTGGACGACATCAAATCCGGAAAGTACGACCTCGAAGGATGCCCAATCAAAAGCGATGCACTGTATCAATATGTGCAATCAGTGGAAGACCCTGAAATAATCAACAACACCCAAGGATTCGTCTACACATACCCAAACCGTATTTTCGCACACTTTGACGTTGACCAATTCGAAAGCATGAAAAAAAGAATCCTGACCGCAACCGGATCAAACCGTGCCGTTGCAGTCACAATCAACCCTATTGAGGATGCAGAAGAGGAAGACATCCCATGTCTCCAGTTCCTCCAATGCCTTGTTCGTGACAATGAACTCACAATCCACTGCATATTCAGAAGCAACGACATTTTCGGAGCGTTCTACTCAAACATGTTCTTCATAGCATACCTGGGATTGAAGATGAAGGAAGAGGTGAACAAGGAAATTGTCGGTGAAAAAATAAACTTCGGCGGAGTTCACTACCACTCAACCTCAGGCCACATATATAATACTGACATAAAAGCAGCTCGAAAATTAATTAAAGCAAATAAATAAGGTTTTTACCTTATTTAATTCTTATTTTATTTTTAATCTGTAACTTGCCATAGCTTGTTTTTATGGTGTATTTTCCTTTTTTATATTTTTTGGTAATTTTTAAAATGGCTTTACCTTTTTTGTTTGTTTTGACCTTATAGGTTTTTCCTTTGAATTTGAAGGTGATCTTTTTATTTTTAAGGATTTTACCATTTTTGTTTACAAGTTTGGCTGTGAATTTGATGGTCTTTCCCTTTTTGACCTTGATGTTTTTGGTAACCAATGTTGTTTTGACTGTGATTTTATTTGATACCTTAAATCCATTATATTCCGCATTTATGGTGTATTTTCCTGGATTCAATGAGACCATAAATGATGCATAACCATTATTGTCGGTTGTCCTTGTGTATTTCTTATTGTTTATTGTGAATGTCACCTTAACGTTTTTGGAGACATTTCCATTATCATCAAAGACCCTGACCTTGAAGTATTTTCCGGCATCGTAATAGACTGTCAAATCATTATTTCCGGTTATTCTTTTGACAACCTTAATGGATTGAACCCTAACGTCACCATTAAGAGGGTTTGTGATTTTAACAGAATAGACGGCAGGACTTAAAGTGATGACAACATTGCCGACACCATTTCCATCAGTGATAACCTCATAATTGTTGGATCCGATTGTGACCAGAACGCGTGTATCCCTCAACGGAATGCCGTAATTGTCCAGTAGGGTAAATGAATATCTGGAATTATAGGTTTTAGTATCGTCATTTGACAGTATAGTGGTCATTACGGTAAGATTTGCTGATGAATTTGATGAATCATAATAATCTTCAATTCCATTGTAGGTCACATAGACATTATTTAAGCCCAAATCTTTAAAGCAATGGGTAAACTGTGCAATTCCCCTAGTGACATTGACTGTATATGGAGTATCATCAACAATGAATGTGACATTGCCTATATCCATAGCATTGCCGTATTGGTCGGTGACTTTAACCCACATTACAACCGGGTTATAATCATTATCGATTGCCAATGTGATTTTTGTACCAATAATGCTAACATCAAACTCCTGAAAAGTTCTTGATGAGTTATAATAATAAATTGAATTGAAAACAGCTGAAACATTATGTTTGCCCATACTGAACTCTTCAATAAGTGTTGCGGTACCGTTGGTAATGTCTACTGTATATGGAACATCATCAATAGTGAATGTGACATTTCCATAATTTACGGCATACCCATACTCATTAAAGATGTGAGCAGTGATGTTAATAGGATTATGCTCATTAATTTCCAAGGAAATGCTGGTATTCATCACTGATGCATTAAACTTAATGGTATCCTGTGATGAAATGTAACCTGTGTTGTCATATACTGCTGAAACTTCATACTCATCGATACCCAATGGTATTTTCAGTGCAGCCCATCCATTGACAACACTGACAACATAATCGTTTGCGTTAATAGTGAATGTGACATTTCCTCCTATTACTGGATTACCATATTGATTTAAAACCTGAGTTTGGATTTCAAACATGTCGGAAACATTTATGGAGAGTTCAGTGGTTGTGTTGACCTCATTTAATATTGTAAATGCCTTTATGCAGGCTACCTGTGTTGCATAGGTATGGGATGAATATTCCCAATGTAAACCGTACAAATCAGTCCAGTTTTCACCGTCATAGCTTATGAATGAAATGTTTTCATAAAAGAGCTGCTTATTGATTGGAACGCCAGAGGCAATTATATCTTCGGAAATAGGAACGCTTGCCTCATTATCTGTGGTAATCTTGAATTCGACTTCAAAGACATCACCAACGGCAAGTGGAATGAAGCTGCTCAACTCGATTGTTGAATAGCTAAGAGTTGCAGTGCCTGACTGGACATGTCTTAAAACATCATTCACATATATTGACAGATCCCATGCAGTGTTCTTTTCAAAATAGGTTGAAACTGCAGTTAACCACTCATTGTCTGTTGCAGTGAATCTGTTCTTGTACCATACTGTATTTGACTCGTTTAAAAAGAAATCAGTCCTTCCGCTTACATCATACTGGTAATTCTTATCGTATTTTATTGACTCGTTGAACAGGAACACGTATGTACTATAAGGCTTGTTTAAAGGAGCTAAAGATGTGTCATAATATGAAACATAATAATATCCGTTTTCACCTGAGCCGGTACCCCAACTGTTTTTGATTATCCAAGCACCGTCGCCAGGAGGGGTTGTTTTGAAGTTATTTTTTGAATAGTTGTCATCCCATCCGACAATTGCAACAGCATGGTTTGCCCCCTTATCTGTCCTATACCAATAAATATTTTTTCCATTAATATAATAATTAGTATATCCATCCTTTTCGGATTCAGGACCTGATTGATACCAGTGGATACTTGTTGAAACAGCACCATAGCTCATTATTACCCTTTTGATTTCATCATTGTCAGTGTAACTTGTCCTTGTTAAAAACAGAATGTTTTGAACATGGAAAATGCTGCTTAAAACTGGAGACAACACTTCTCCTATGATATATCTGTCCTGAGTTTCATTGACAGGTCCCATCCAGCTTACAAGATAAGCATGACCCATACGGTCATATCCTCCTGTGTTTGTTACCATTTGCCAGCCATAACTTGAAAATTTGGACATCAAATCCTTCATGTTCTCTTCGGACAAATCATAGGTGCATCCTGTTGCCTTTAAAATGCAGGATTCAAGTGAAGCCAATGAGGCAAATGCCCAACAGTTTCCGTTTGAACCCTGGCTCTTAACCGGAGTGACATAGCAATCCCTCAAATCATAACTGGAAGGTAAATCAGAATCATATGAAGGTCCTGATCGTATAAGCAGGTAATTTTGAGAAGAGTTATAGTTAAGATTGATTGCTTCACATTCATAAACGTCATTTTCATAGCTTGCAGTGTTGTTGAAGAATGAATTCATTAATGATTCGTTCAAAATGGATGTGCGATTCAGATTTCTGCTGATTGCTGAGTAGACTGCACCCGCAATGCTTCCTGCAGTGTTATCAGTAAAAGTGTTGTTGAATGCTATGAAATTGTTCACCTCATCAATGAACAGCGCTCCACCGTCTTTTGCAGTATTGTTGATAAAAGTGGAGTTGTTAAGGCAGAAAGAACCGAAAAGCGCATAAATTACACCGCCACTATACTTCGCATGGTTGTTTCTTGCTGTCACATTGGTGAGATTCAGATTTGTATATACTGCAGTTATCGCACCGCCCATTATGGATGTGGAATTGATTATCGCCACATTTCTGCTGATAAATTTCGCTTCGTGAAGATAAATTGCACCACCATACCGTTCGGCATAGTTATTAATGAAAAAGGAGTCAATGATTTCCAAACTACCCTTAGTGATGCTGATTGCACCACCTGATGTTGCACTACAATTCAAAAAGGTACAGTTTTCCAGATATATTTTTGTATTGGGAAAAGTAACACTTATTGAACTGATTTTAGTACCTTTGAAAATTACATTTGTAGCGTTAATAATTGAATTGGAACTGTCGGAAATAGCCAAACCAACCAAAGTCAAATTCTTAAGAGTAATTGAACTATCAGCAAAAAATCCAACATTATTATTATATTTGACAACAGTGTTTTTTGGATTTTGACCTATCAGAGTTATATTTTTACTCATGACCTGAGCGTCCAATGGATATTCTCCATCACTCAAATGAATAATGGAATTGTCCTTAACTCTATTTGAGGTGAGTTCCTTGTATGGATTGTCCTGAGATCCGTTTCCAGTATCATTCTCAACATTAGCGTCGAAATAATACTCTTCACTTATCACATTAGTCTCATTACTTACTTCTAAAGCTGTCTGGTTGTCCATAGCATATGTTGCAGGTATCAGAATCAACAGACACAATAGTGAGAATAATGCAATTACTTTATAATTTTTCAAGCCAGTTCCTCCGTTCAACAATTTAAACATGTGAAAATCGTGAAACGATTTATAATATTTCTATATTTGGCTTTAATAATATAAATACTTGTTTAGAAAAAAAAAGGAAAAATTTAATTAATGAAATTAAATTGCTCTTCATTAATTAAAAGATAATTTATCAATTCGGATGAATCCAAATCTTCACGGTTCAAATCGACTGCAGTGATTTGTGAGTTATGATATGTCCTGTAATAGAGTATTGCCTTGTTTGTGTTGTAGCATGAAGTATATATGGTGTACTCATACAAATCAGGGTCATCTATAAAAGTGCAACCGTTTTGCTGCTCTACTGAGCCAAGTATATGGAAAAACTGACCCACACTGCTTGCCTCATCGCTATCGGAGTATGAATTTGCACGGGTGAAGGCAACCTTTGCAAATCTTGAAGCGGATGACAAATCTCCGGGAAGGCCGATACCTCCCATACCTCTTGAATATTCATCCAAATCAATATCCCCTCCGAATGTGTTTTCAGGGTTTCTATTTGACAAGTTCCTGTAGTTATTCAGGTAGAACAGCTGCTTGTCGAAAGGAGGGTTATTTGTCAGTACCCCTACAGGATTATCATATATCTTCAGACCCTCTTCGAGAGGCTCAACCACAATAGCTTCCTTTCCGTCGGACAACATCCAGTGAAGCGGAGAGAGTGGCAGTTCATCTGCGAAATTGATGTTTACAAGATTGATTTCAGACAATAGCTTGCGCGCTTCAGCCACATTGCCTGCCTGGCCCAACAAATAGGGAATCAGCTCAAATGGTGTTACATTCACCATATCCTCATCAAATTCCTTATAGACTGCATTGCCTGCAAAGTTTAAGCCTGCAATAGCCAGACCCTTTTCGTTGCATGCATCATAATACAAGGGATATGAGTCAATTCCTGCAGCTATTCCAATTATTGCATAATGGGACTCAATTGCATCAATCTTTCTAAACTCGAATTTGTAATTTCTTGGAGTTATTGTTACCCTTTCATTATATGAAATTTCATAATCAAAGTTCCGTCCAAAATAATGGTCATCAGTTATATAATTACTTGCAGTACACATATTATCACCTCATAAAAAATTTGAATAATTCAAAGCTCTGTTCTTAATGTCTCCAAACTTATCCTCAATCAATAATTCACCATTCCTAAATACTGTTTGAAGATAGTCTTCACCTTCTGAATCTATTGAGACTGTTTTGAATGAATTGTTTTGCTTGATTAATTTGAATCTTCCTGTTTTTGATTTTTTACTTGAATCCAAAGGGTTCTTGAATATGTCATGCCATTCGCCATCACGCAACTGTGCTGAGCATTTGAATGCATTTCTTTGGGTATCGCGAGTTACAGAGGAATGCAATCCTCCTCCCATACCAAAGATAATGTTTTGTGCTGCCCAACCTGCAGACTTCATCGCAAAGAGGATATCACGAATCTTTTGATAGTTCAAACCGTCTCCCCACAAGAGTCCGATGTTCAAATCAAATACCTTATATCCCTTATCGGTCAGATGACTTCCAAAACCTTCGGAAAGCAGGTTTAAGCAATCGATAGTTGTTGATACAGGCTCTCCACTATCCGGCCTGAAGACTACCTTATTGTTTTCTCCATCCAGGAAGTTCAAAATAGCATCGTTCAACTCCGAACCTGATTTTCCGGCTTCAGCCAATAGATTTTTGTAATTATAGGAATCTATGACAATTGACAACACTCCATCTTTAGCATTGTCAATGACATTGAGCACCTGCGAAATTTCACCTTCAGGACCTAAAGAAGTCATTACACTGTGTTCTGTCGCCTGAACTGAAAATCCGTAAATGTTTGGATCATTATAATAGTTTACAGGAATTGATAAGGAAGGAATGGTATCTGTTCCTGAAAAACTAAGCAAGTGAGCGGATCCGCACAGCCTTGATGATTCCGTTGAGGTTGCACCCCTATAACCGAAGTCATGCAACATGAAATCAAGATTATCCTTAAGGGATCCTGTTATCTCCAAATAGAAATTGCATAGCTTTCTAACCTCAGCAGAGAGTGTTGCAACAGTTGACGGATACCATACCTGCAATAATAACGGTTCCAGGTAATTAGGTAGCCAGCATGATTTCTTATCAGTGTTTTCAACTGTCATTAAAGCATTGCCTACCTCAACAGGAGTTCCTTCCGCAACCGCTTTTATTTCAATAGGAAGCCTTCCGTCATAGTTGTCCAAAATATGCTCCCAGCCCTTTTTGTTGAAGATTCCTTCACCTATATGTGTGGAAATTATGCTGTCGGCTTCATCAATCTTTTCCTGAGTTACAACGGAGCCTTCCAAATACTTTTTAATGATATATTGGAGTCCATAAAAAATTGTTTTGTTAAACTCAGCACCAACCCTACTTTCGAGGTAGGAATAAATCTTTTCAGTGCCTTTAGGATAGAAATAGTGATGAGTTACTTTATAGCTGTCGGTTAAAAGGCAAATATTGTTTTCTATCATAACATCACTTGATAAGATATTTGACAGGCATAAAATATAAATTTTTGTAAAAAAAAGAAAAAAGAAAATAAGAGTCTAGATATAACTAGTGTCTTGTTTTCTGAAGTGTGCTTGTGGGTGATCGCATAATGGGCAAACTTCTGGAGCTTCTTTTCCATAATGGATGTATCCACAATTGTTACATTTCCATGCGATTTCTTCATCTTTCTTGAAGACTTTGTCCGCTTTGATTTTGTCGGATAAAGCGTTGTATCTGTCTTCGTGTGCTTTTTCAGTTGCACCTGCTGCGTCAAATAAAGCTGCTATGTCATCAAAGCCTTCTTCACGTGCAGTTTCAGCGAACTCTTTGTACATTACGGTCCATTCGTAGTTTTCGCCTGCTGCTGCGTCTGCGAGGTTGGTTAAGGTGTCAGGTACTTTTCCACCATTCAACAATTTGAACCAAATTTTAGCGTGTTCTTTTTCATTGTCGGATGATTCTTGGAAAATTTCCTTGATTTCAACGTAACCGTCTTTTTTAGCTTGAGAAGCGTAAAATTCGTATTTTACACGTGCTTGTGATTCACCAGCGAGTGCTGCTTTTAAGTTTTCTTCAGTTTTAGATCCTTTTAAATCTGCCATAATTTCATCTCCGTTAGATTAATATTAATAATGAATGTAATATTATTTAAATGTTTTTACCAGGTCAAGACTTCCCTTTCAACAAATATATCATCATATCGACAGTTGATTTTGCTCTTGTCTCCTTTAAAGACTGTGCAGGCAAAATCCTTCTCATTGTCAGCGATTAATTGCTTAAGCTCCTCATAGGCGTTCCATTTGATTGAATGCTTCATGAATTCGTTGACTGGAAATTCCCATCTGATATTATCTCCCTGATAATACTGGATGATTCCCTCTGCATACTTCTGAGCCTCCTCATCGAGCAGGTAATCTCCATCGATTAGACCCTTGATTGCAACGTCGGGAAACCTCGGATGCCTTATGAAAAATACTACCATCTTGTTCATAGTAATCTGGTAAAAAATAAAAAAATAAAAAAAGTAAAAGAGCTTATTTGAAGTTAGTTGCTCTTTCTTCGAAATGTGCTTTTGGAAGTCCACATACAGGACATTTTTCAGGTGCGTTAGGACCTTTGAAAACAAATCCACAGTTTTCACATTTCCATTCAATGTCTTCTTCTTTGTTGAATACTGCATCGTTTTCAACGTTTGCGAGTAAAGTTCTGTATCTTTCTTCATGTTCTTTTTCGATTGCTCCTACTTTTTCAAATAAGAATGCAATCATTGGGAAACCTTCTTCTTTAGCGGTTTCAGCAAACTCTTTGTACATTGCAGTCCATTCTTCGTTTTCACCGTCTGCTGCAGCGTTTAAGTTAGCAATAGTGTCTGGTACTTCTTCATCGTGTAATAATTTGAACCAGATTTTAGCGTGTTCTCTTTCGTTTTTGGAAGTTTCCATGAAAATATCGTGGATTTGAACGTAGCCTTCTTCTTTTGCTTTAGCTGCAAAATATTGGTATTTAGTGTGTGCTTGGGACTCACCAGCAAATGCTGCTTGTAAGTTTGCTTCAGTTTTTGTACCTTTTAAATCAGTCATGATTAACATCTCCAATAATATAATATTGTAAATTATTTATTAAATGTTTTTCTAAAAAAATCTGAAAAAATAAAAAAAAAGAATAGATTATGAAAATAATCTATTTAAGCTATGTCGGAATATAAAAGACCGTTAGCTCTGTTCATTGCAAACATCAAGAATGGTGTAACGATAATGTTCAAGATGCTTAACATAGGGATTTTACCGTAAACAAATGATAAAATTCCAGTGATTATGCTAACAATTATAGCCATTAAAATAACTGTTGCAATAACTTTTCCGATACCAATTCTTGAAAGGTCTCTGAAAGCTTCAGGTATGTTCAATGCTTCACCTAAACTGTCGGTGTTTGCTAATCTTGCATTTGCCATGTATTGGAAGAATGAGAAGATAATGAACAATACGAGAGCAATGATGAGAGTGATTGAAAGTGAACCAACTAAACTGCTCATAACATCTTTAGGAACCATTTCCAATGCTGAGCTTGCAACGACGGTTCCGTTGGTGTTTGCAGCAGCTTGATTAACATATCCCATAACATTTACAACGTTGCCAGGAACATTGGTTAAGAATGCAACGATCATAGTGATTATTGCAGGGATGATGTAGTATACGATAACTACAATGATAGCTTTGATACCTCTGACCAAATCGTTCTTAAAGTCAATGCTTGGAGCCTTATCTTCCAAGTCGATACCTGCTTTTATAATGTCAACTTCATATCCTGCTAGCACAAATGCAACTATAAGTGCAAGAATAAAGAATATTGCTGTACCTATTAAATAAACGCCGGAACTTGCTCCTAATGCACCAATTCCAACTCCTAATGCAGCAAGAACGCCCACTACAAAAGTGATTGCAATATATATTGCAAGTGCAGTCAAGTTGTTTGCTGGAAACATGAATGAATCCTTGATAATATCTAAAATTTCCATATATATCACCTATTAATTTTTTAAACACTCCAATAGTGTCCAAAAGAATATTGAACTTTATAATATTTAAAATTGATTGAAAAAAAAGAGAAAAAAAGATGAATAAATCTATTCATCTATACCGAAGGACTTTTTGAGCAAGTCTGCGTTTACAAATCCTTCCTTATACATTTTACCGGTAGTCAAATCATTGATAACTACTTCTGCAGGAGCAAACATTCCTTTGTCGATTTGATAGAAGTCAAATTCTGCTTCTTTAAATACGTCAAAGAATGGTTTACCATATCCATCAGCTGCGGAGGATGGTAATTGAGCTGCCACAGCGGCAATGTCATCATCTTCATCAGCTTCAACATAGTAGTAGGTTCTTCCACCGAAGAGTACTGCATCGTTTGTTTTACCCATAGCTTTAAGTCCATCTGGGTCAACAGGTGCGATTGGTGCGATACCTGCTGCATGTTTAACTTTGGTCACATCGAACTTGATGAATTCCAACATTTTGTAAGTTCCGTTTTCAACTACTCTACCGGAGATTTGAATAGATCCAACAAGAGAAGAAGTAGGAGCTACAAGCAAGTAAACATTTTTAACGTCAACGTCACATTCATCAGCAATGTATTGAGCAACTTCATCACCAGGTAAGACATCAGCTTCCAAGGTTAAGATAGCTAAATCAGCATCCTTGTCTTCGTAACCGATTTCCTCATAGGTTTCAGCCGGTTTTAAAGCGATTGCTCTTGCAGGTCCAGAACCTAATGCGAAGAAATCTCCAACAGATACGGACCAACCAGCTTTCTGTGAACCTAAGGTTGAAATGGAAGGTGAGTCAGTTTTGATTTTTACTGAAGGAAGTGCGAATTTTTCAGATAAATCGCCTGGAATTGAAATTCCAACATCTGCAAGTCCACCAAGGCATACTTTAGTGTATAGTTCTCCTGCTTTGAAACTTCCATCGACATTTACACCACAGTCGATAACAGTAGCACCATTATCTAAAGTTGCAACAGCGATGTTTAATTCATCTGCTTTTTCAATCATTACATCTACGGTTTTTTTAGCTTCTACGTTTACACTTACCATAGTTTTTACCTCTAAAAAAATTTAACTTAAATATTAAGTTATTAATTAAAAATATGGTTTTATTCTTATTTATATTTGCCTAAATGAATTTTGAAAAAACTAGTCATCATTCACTTCATTTTCAATCGGCTTTTGCTTGGGCATGTTAATCCTTGCAACCTTGACCAACTGTTCATCACTGCTTTGGGCTATTATTGTCTCAAAGGAGTTGACGGATTTTACGTTTGCAAGGGCGAATATCCTAATGTGCTGTGATTTGGCGTTGAGCACAATGTCAACCCATTCCTCATCTGTGCCAATGTATTCTGCGATGTGTGCGAAGTTATCCAGAATGTGAGGGAGCTGTTTTGCTATCTTCATCAGAAGCGCCTTGTTCCTAATCTTTAGAAGGGCCTTTTCCCTGTTGTAGAAGTAGGACTTGAGCTTTCCATTCTCCCTTGTGATGTCACAGTTAGGGTCATTTATGACTATGTTGGTGAGAATCTCCTCATCCATGATTCTGTCAATGGCCTTCTCCTGAATGAACCTGTTTTTGGACCTTTCGGCGATGTATGCCAGAAGTGACTGGCTGTCCGATGCCGCAACCATGAAAAGCTGTGTGTCATCATCGAATTCGTTGATGTCGTGATTCCTGAAGAATGACTCGTCCAGGTTGTTGATTATCTTTTGACGGGTTTCGGTGTCGGACTCGTTATTGTTCATGACGGCCATCTGGAACCATCCCGGATATTCGGTCAATGACTCGCACTTGTCAAAAATTGCCTTGATTGAAGTTTCCCTTGAAATCTTCCAATTCTCAAGACTGGAAACGTCGTTGAGGGAACTGCAGTTGTAAAACAGCTTATTCATTGACTTGATGTTTGAAACGTCCCATTTCTTCAATGGTGAAACGTCTGTCAAATCGCTGCAGCTGTCAAGCATTCCGGTTACTGACTGGACGTTTTCAATGTCCCATGACTTGAAATGGCTGATGTCATACAGTGAACTGCATTCCCTGAAGAGGAAATCCAGTGAAAACACGTTGGAAACATCCCATTTTTTCAACGGTGACGCATCCCTCAGGGAAGCGCAGCCTTCAAACAGGCCGCTCATACGGGTAATGTTGGAAACGTCCCATTTCTTCAGCGGCGAAATGTCCCTCAGATTGGTACAGTATGAGAATACCGCAAGCAAGGCCTTGTTCCTGTACATCTTGGAGAGATCCCATTTTGACAGGGGTGAGATGTCCTTGAGATTGACGCATCCCCTAAACAGTGCGGTTATGTTGAAAACATTTGACAATTCCCAATATTGCAGGGCTGAAATGTCCTCCAGTGAGGCGCAGAAATCAAAAAGGCAACCCATGTCCAGGACATTGCTGACATCCCAATACGCCAGGGCTGAAATGTCCTTGAGGCTAGTGCAGTATGCAAAGAGATAATACATGTCGCTTACATTGCTTACATCCCATGACTCGAGGGCAGAAAGCTCTTCAAGAGATTCGCAACCTGAAAACATCCTTGATATGCTATGAACATTGGACACGTTCCATTTCCTCAATGCTGAAATGTCGCTTAGGCTTTTGCAGTCCTTGAACATGAAACTGATGTCTTCCACATTGCTGACGTCCCATGATGAGAGTGATGAGATTTCCTCAAGGGACTCGCATCCTGAAAACATTTCCTTCATGCTTTTGACATTTCCAACTCCGAATGTCACTATGGCTCTGAGGTTCTTAAGGTCCTTGTATCTTGCCTCAAGCTGGGTTTGGCCAAAGAGGTCTTCACTTATGAATATGATATCCTCCCTATTTTCAACATCCTTCCAATTGGTGAGGTTTTTACCGTCCTGAAGAACAATGAGAAGGTTAAAGTCCCCCAATTCATAGATACTTTCAGTTGTAGTATTGAGATGTTCAAAATCATACAAGTGAATCTTAGCCATAACAAACCCCTTTTTAATAAAACAAAATCAATCTAATAATAGGTTTGTTCAATTGAATATATAATGTTTAAGTAAATCCAAATCGCTAAAGCATTTCATCAAAATCATCATAATCAATTAAATCCGGACTGTCTGACAAGTCTGAACCGCAGTTTTCACATGTCACACGTGAAAGGTCATTCAGATGTCCGCAAACGCTACAAGTAATCATATTATCACCTAATACCTATCGAGATGAACCTTAGATTCATCATATCTTAACTTAACTTCACTTTCATGGGCAGGATAGCCTACACAAATCACTGAAAATGGAATGCAGTGGTCTGGAATATTCAGGTATTCCTTCAGCCTCAACGTCCTGTCCTCAATAGGATGGAAACCCAGCCAAACCGCACCGAGCCCCTCATGTGTTGCCTGAAGCAAAATGTTTTCATTGCATGCCCCAAGGTCCTGCTCAATCATCCTATGGATTCTTGCCTCGCTGAGATTTCCAATTGTTACAATCAGATGTGACGCCTTCTCGGCGGGCTTTGCATAGTCATGCATTTGGGAAATGGCCAGCTTGTCCTCAGGCCTTGAGACAACAATGAATTCCCATGCCTGCTGATTGCATGCCGAAGGCGCCTGCATGGCGGCCTTAAGCAGACTCTCTATCTTCTCGTCACTGACCTTTTCATCCGTAAATCTTCGAACACTGCTTCTTTTAAAAATTAAACTCATCTAACCACCAAACAACTCTTCGATTTCCTCTCTTACATACGGATAATCATTGACGTCGGTCAATATTTGAATCTGATCTGAAAAATTGATTTTAAAGTCTTCAGTAGGAATAACATACTTGCCGTTTCTGATTACTGACACCACAATGGCATTCTTAGGGAATGGAATGTCCTTGATTTTGAAGTTGATGTAATTGCAATCAAGAGGAACCACATACTCACTCAGGACATGCTTAGATGTCTTTTTGACATATTCCTGATTCTTTTTGAACAGTAGCCTGTCATATAATGACTCGTAAATCGGCTCGTTTCCAAGAAGCGTAGGGACAACATATGCTATCAGTGACACGATGACCATCGCAACCAGGGACTCTGTAGAACCTGACATTTCCGCCAAAAGGACTATACCAGTGATAGGTGAGCGGACGGTAGCTGCGAAAAAGCCGGCCATGGAGATGATTATGAACCTGTAAATCAGGTCATGCTGCAATCCAAAGGCCGGAACGACTATGGTACCGAATACCGCACCTATATATGCTCCCAATACAAGTATTGGCAGGAATATGCCTCCAGGAGCTCCTGATGAGAATGAAAACATTGAAAAGAGATATTTCAATACCAGCAAGAGAACCAAAAATCCAAGGGACGGAATGGCAATGTCCAGCATGTCCATCATGAAGTGACCTCCGTCACTGATTTCAGGAATCATCAGCGCCACAATACCTGAAATGACAAACACCAAGACGAACTTGAGCCATGAAGGGATGCTGAGACGGTTCATGAAATCGCTTGACTTGATCATTCCAACATTATAGACATAACCCAAAAGACCTATGACAAGTCCTAAAATAACCAGCAGCCAATAGGATTCAAGAGGAATGTCCAAAACAGGGAAAGTGAGGATTGTGGATTGCCCAAAAATAATTTTTGAGATAAAATCCGATACGATTGCTGAAACAAAAGCGATGAAAACCAAAGTCTTGTCGAATCCGTGGTTGATTTCCTCAAAAACAAAAATCACACCTGCCAATGGCGCATTGAATGCTGCAGTGATACCCACGGCGGAACCCACAAGAATGAGCCTCAGCTCATCGGTCTTGGATCCCTTGAACATCTTGGCTATTCCCTTACCTGCCATACCACCAATCTGGACTGACGGGCCTTCAGGACCAAGGGATAAACCACCAAGAGCGGTCAGGACACCGGCGGCAATCTTTGAAAAGAGCACTTTTGCCCAATTGGCTTCCATATGACCCTTCACCTCAGCATAAACCTGGGGTATTCCGCTTCCTGCCGAGTCGACTTCCCATTTGGTTATAAGGTCGATCAAAAGCCCCATAATTATCAGGGCTATGAAAAATAGAATGATGTACAATACATTTCCATGTATTATACCCAAATAATCTCTTAAAACACCCTCTGATAGTGCAAGCAAGAGACGGTATAGGCAAACCATCAGTCCTGCAAATATACCTACCATAACTCCCTGAATGGTTAAACGGAAGATATAACGTGGATTTTCACTCACGGATTTCAGTGTTTTTTCAAGAGCTTTCATTATTTTACTATTTATAATAAATCATATAAATTATTTTCAAAATCCTTCACAAAGTATCGGATATTTTTCCTGCCTCTTGTGTAGATTTCATGGCCTTCGGCTTCAAGCATTTCCTTTTGACGCTCGATTCCACCGGGATATTTTGGATTCAGCTCGCCATCACGCTTAAGTGTCCTCCAGTATGGAATCTCATCGAAATCACGTTCATTACTTGCCTGAGCAACAAGATTGATGAATATTCCGGCAGTCATCGGACAGGTGAAGTCCGCCCCATGCTTATCAGCTAAAAAATCCCTGATCTGTGTAATGGTAATCAGCTTACCCTCAGGAATTTCAGACATTATCTCATTATATTCCAGTGGAGGTGCTATGAGCATGTCCTTTCCACCATATCGTTCAATAGACCTGTCATCTTCAACAACAACTATTTTCGGCATATCTTTAGAGTCTTGTAATTTTTCATTGAAAGTTTTGCGTGCCATAGTATCACCTATTATAGGGATAGCTATATTTAAAAATCATAGTATAAAAAGATTGGTTTTACCTTAATAGTTAAAGAATACCCTGGCCTCCACATGTCGGAGAGGTTCAATCATAGAATATTTGCATATTTCAAAAAAAGTTAATTAAGAGAACACCAAAAATATATTACAGTGATTCAATGAAAGGCTTTTTTAAATTTGAAGATGAAAATACCGATTTACCCTTTTATAACAATGAACCGAAATTATCCAAAATGGAATGGGCATTGTTAATACTGGCAGAAATACTATTTTTGATTCCGGTATTTTTATCCATAGAAATGTCCGATGAAGTATTTTCCTTGTATTTGTGTTTAATTGTCTTGCTTCCAGTAATATATGTTTCAAAAGGCAATTTGAGTTTATTTTTTAAAAAAGTGAAACGTGAAAACATAAAATTAATAATTATATGTACAGTTCTTCCTTTCATCTACTCAATGTTCATGATAT
This sequence comes from Methanobrevibacter thaueri, assembly GCF_003111625.1. Classification (NCBI taxonomy): domain Archaea; kingdom Methanobacteriati; phylum Methanobacteriota; class Methanobacteria; order Methanobacteriales; family Methanobacteriaceae; genus Methanobrevibacter; species Methanobrevibacter thaueri. The sequence goes on from NZ_MZGS01000016.1 coordinate 29,347, forward strand.
TTATTTTAGAATACCTGAAGATTTCTCCTGAATCCACAATTGAACCTACGTCAACAACCCTTCTTTCGATAATAAACATGCTTGTTCAATTAATGGGCGAAGAACTCTTTAAAATAATATTATTGATTATTGCAATGTCCATCATATATCATTTTACTAAAAATCGAAAACTTTCAATCATTATCTCATCAATAATTACAATGACAATATTTGGAATTGCTCATTATCAATACGGTCCACTTATTCAAATCCTATTGATTCAAGGATTAGGATCAATATTTGATTTGTATGCTTATCTAAAAACCAAAAATGTTCTAGTCTCATATTTAGCGCATTTGCTTTATGATTTCATTCCATTTATAATGGAACTGATAGCGCTTCCTATGTGAATTCAATATAAATTAGAGTTGTCAACTATAATCTGTTTCTCTTTAATATTGTCAATGACCTGATTTTTGTATTTAATTTCAACAGCAATTAATGTGGCACCTTCATTTTTTGGAATGAATGTGATTGAATGCTTATTCAATATAATCCACTGCATATCCTTAAAATTTAATCTGGATTTTTCATCCCCTATATGCATTTCCACATACTCATCCTCAATGATCAGCTTCTTGGAGGAATCATTATTCTTAAACTTTGAAATTCTTCTGTTGATGAGGAAAATATAGACTATTCCCAAAATCAGCGCTATTGAAAATATAATGATTACATACAGATACATCGAAGTGCCTGGACTCATAAGATACAGGACTGCAAAGATTACCAGAAACACCAATGCAATTCCGGTTAAAAGAATTGCCTGTGACTTTAATCCCCTTATTTTTTGCCTTGGATTTTTCACCAGCTTTGAATAGTTGGACATCACTGCCAAAACTTCGCTGTAATAATCGTTAGATCCGATTTTGTCAATTTCAATTTCCATGATTAATACTTTCATTAAGAAATGTTATAAATTTATTCCTTTTTACGGAAATTAATTTCTAGTTTGAGCTTCTCCAGGTGTTTCCGCATTTTGCGCAACGGATAAAATTAGTCGGAGCCTCATCGGCTGAGCGTGTCTGCACTGTCCACCAGTACCCCTTGGTCCCACCGCATTTGTAGCAGGTTATTTCTTTGCTAGGAAGGAGCACACTATCCTTATCAAGAACGATTACTTTCGCATCAGGTTTTTTCTCCCCTTCCATGTGGTACTGCTCCTCAATATCGTCATCGGTGAGGCTTTTCTCATAGCCACATCCACATTTAATCATGCCTTTCTTAGGCATTAACATCTTACCACAATTAGGACAGAATTCCATATCACCAAACACCATTAAAAATTCGTAAGTAATAGTTTAGTCGAAGGTGTTTATAAATTAAACGGTTGAAAAAAAGAAAAAGAAAGTTACTGTAAAAGTAACTATTCTAAAATTACGGCAGGTTTGATCAAGTCACGTGGTTTGTCCCTCATTATGATCATTGCTTCGTAGATGTCATCGAAGTTTGTGAATCTGTGAGTGATTAGTTTACTTGAGTCAAAACGACCATATTGAACTAATTTGACAAGTTGTTCCATTCTTGCACGTCCACCAGGACATACTCCACCACGGATTGTTTTGTCGGCCAGACCTGCTCCCCATGCAAGTGCAGGCAATGGAATTTCAGCTGCGCCGTCGTAATGGTTCACATTACCTAAAATTCCTCCAACCTTAAGGACTTCAAGTGCTTCTCCAACTGTGTTTGCGTTACCACCTGCAACAACAACCTTGTCCACACCTTCACCGTCGGTCAGGTCCATGATTTGCTGTACGGTGTCTCCATCGTGATAATCGACAATGTCGGATGCTCCATATTCTTTTGCCACTTTAACGGAAACAGGTCTGCTTCCTACAGCAAGAATTCTGGATGCTCCCATGAAGTGTGCTCCGGCAACACCCATAAGGCCCACAGGTCCTATACCGAATACTGCAACGGTTTCACCAGGTTTGATTTCAGCCAGTTCAGCTCCATAGAAACCTGTTGTCATCATGTCGGATATCATTACAGCCTGGTCGACGGACACTTCATCAGGCAAGTGCGCAAGGTTACCGTCAGCTTGGTTGACATTGAAGTGTTCTGCAAATGTACCGTCCTTGAATGTGATGAAGCTCATTCCTGTACCCATTCCATAACAGTGTTGTCCGAATCCTTTTTGTCCAGGTACGGTAAGCCAGTCAGGAGTGATTGCAGGTACGATTACACGGTCTCCAGGCTTGAAGTCTTTTACATGGCTTCCGACTTCTTCAACGATACCTGTTGACTCGTGACCGAGAATACGGTTTGGTGCATCGCTCATGTATGCATTTCCCCAAACAATGTGTACGTCAGAAGTACAAGGTGCAAGTGCAATCGGTTTTACAATCGCATCGTAAGGTCCACATTCAGGTTTGTCTTTTTCAACCCAATCCATAACGTCTTGGTCTATTCTTGCTAGTCCTCTCATTGTTTTATCTCCTTAAAAAATTTATAAGCTGATTAGGTAAAATTTACATTACAATCAACTCTGATTAAAAATATATTTTTAAAATATTTAAATGTTTTCAAAGAGTTGAATATCGTTCAAAAAAAGAGTATTGTTAATCAAAAGAGAAAAATAAAAAAAAGTTCGACGTGGAAGGATTAGCCTTCCACCATTATCAGCTTACCCGTAGCGGGGTCCTTGTAAACCGTACCCATTTCGGTATATCCTTGACCGGAACTGTTTGAAGTGTCCGGAGTTTCGTTCAATTGCTGACCTTGATCCACTTCGGTCATCTTTTGCTGCATCTGCTCCTGAATGTTATGGTCCGGATCAAGCATAGCCTGCATGTTCCAGCTTATGATAACAAAAACAAGAAAACCCAGAGCAATAACAAGCATCGCATCCACAAGGTTGGAGGTACCTGCCATCGGGTCCTCTTCGACACGTTTAGATCTACGTCTACTCTGTTTTCTCACCATAAAAACCACTATCTTTTCATTCTATCAAGAACAGCATCAATCAATGCGTCCAAATCGGACAGGTATCTGTCATACCAACCTGAACGGACTTTACCAATAACATAACATAACGCACCGGAACCGATACCTACAATTGTGGTGTTGAACGCCACTGTAAGGGATGTTGCCAGAGTATTGATGTCTCCCGCACCCAATGCAGCAAGACCTGGACCCATAGGAATCAATGTACCCATCAACCCTAGTGTAGGTCCGATACGTGTAATAATATCAGTTTTCTGTAAACTGTCCATTGTTTTTTCTTCTTCAAACTCAAATAGCTTACGTGCAAGGGCTTCCCTTGACTCCACTCCCAATTCGGAAGAGGAAGCGATTTCAATCAATGCCTTCTTCTGTGATTTTGGAATCTTGGCACTTGTAATCACATTTTTCAATGATTCGACTGAATCTGCCCTGTTGATATCATAAATCAAATCCCTGATTGTTCCGACAGGAACCTTACGTCTTGAGGTATACTCAGCTATAACTCCTCCCAAAGTGATTATGGAGATAATAACAATTATAAGAAGTATAACCAATACAGGAATTGTCAGACTTTGTGAAATCACATCAAGAGAGCCTGTTAAAAATTCTCCACCTGGAATATTTAAAACCATACATTTTCACCTTTATCTTAAAATACTTTTACCGTTTCTATTTAAAACGATGCCTCCGGCAATCAGAATGGCGAAAGCCAAAATAACCATTAAGACATCTTGAGGAGAACCCATGGTAATCGGACTAGTAGTTTTTGCCAAAACCCCCGCAATGTTAGGGATAACAATTGCTGAAAGCAGGAAATATGCACCAAGCAGAAGCATGAAATTGCCCAATACAATAGGATAAGGCCTATTGATTACCCTGACAATTGTGTTTGATGCAAAGTATGTCACTATCATAACGCCGACAAGTGCCGCTGCGGCATACCAACTGAGGTCAAGTGAGCTGACCCCTATTGTCGGTGCGACAATCAGAACGCTTGCAATGATTGAACCGAAACAGCATGGACAAGGGGCAATGATAGCCAAGGAAGTAGCAGTTGATGTATTTTTATCATGGATTTTCCATTCCCTTATTGTGAATAGACCTGCAATAATCATGATTGATGCCATGATAATGTAGAATATTGTGTTATAGCTGTAGATTGCCTGAACCAACTGCTCAGAGTATAGTGAAGCAATTGCAGAAATAAGAACAACCCCACCACCATAGGCGATGCAGATTACTGCGAATAATTTTTTAGACAAATTGGCCAAACCTGATGCAAGCCCGATTTTAATTCCAAAAACCATGACTGATGCAAAAATACCAACTTGCCATAAAATACTCATCATATCCATAGTAAATTCTCCAATTCAAATTAAACTTAATAATTTACAATTACTTATTACTTCAACAAAATATATAAATTTTTTTTATTGAACGATGTGAAATTAATACATCATCAATAATAATATTATAAATGAAAGATTAAAAGCCTTTTGATTTGAAAAACTTTAAGGTAGATAAATAGAATAATATTATTATACTAAAAAATTAATGAGGCAAAACATGTTTTGGAACGAAGAAATTGAAACTATGCCAAGGCAAGACCTTGAAGAATTACAATTAAAAAAGCTTCAAAGCACTGTAAAAAGAGCATTTGAAAAAATACCTTATTACAACAAGAGATACAGTGAAGCAGAAGTTTATCCAGAAGACATAGAGACTTTAAAGGATATTGAAAAATTACCATTCATAACAAAAGATGACTTGCGCGAAAGCTATCCTTTCGGACTTTTTGCTGTAGACATCAAAGAAATTAAGGAATTACACTCATCATCCGGAACAACCGGAAAACCTGTGGTATCCGGATACACAGAAAAAGACCTTGACACATGGGCTGAAACCATAGCAAGAGGATTGACCATGATGGGAATCGGTGAGGATGACATCCTACAGAACACCCACGGATACGGAATGTTTACAGGAGGATTCGGAGTCCACTACGGTTCACACAAGGTCGGCGCCGCAATCATCCCGATTTCAACCGGACAAACCCGCAGACAAATCGAGATAATGAAGGATTTCGGGGCGACCGGATTGATCTTCACACCATCTTACGGAATACACCTTGCTGAAGTTGCCCTTGAGGATGGAATCGACCCAAAAGAATTGGGAATCAAAGCAATAGGATTCGGAGCTGAAGGATGGACCGAAGAAATCAGGCAAAGGGTGGAAGAGCTCTTCGGAACCAAGGCCTACAACATCTACGGATTGACAGAACTTATGGGTCCTGGAGTAGGTATCGAATGTGAAGCCCAAAAAGGTCTGCACATTGCAGAAGACATCTATTACCCAGAAATCATCGATCCAAACACCCAACAAGTATTGGGGGAAAACACTCCTGGAGAACTGGTCTTAACAAACTTAGAACGTGAAGGAATGCCTGTAATCAGATTCAGAACAAAAGACTTAACCAAGATTACCTATGAAAAATGTGAATGCGGAAGGACACATGCAAGAATGAGCAGAATTACCGGAAGATCCGACGACATGATTAAAGTGAAAGGAGTGGCTATTTTCCCATCACAAATTGAAAAAGCGTTGCTCAAGGTCGGCGATGCAGAGCCTCATTATATGATTATAGTTACCAGACCTGGCACTTTGGATGAAATCGAAGTAAAAGTGGAAGTCTCACAGGACATCTTCTTCGACGGCGTCAAGGAAATGATGGCAGTTCAAAATAAAATCGGAAAATCAATAGAAAACGAAACAGGAATAAGGGTTAAAGTAACATTAGTGGAACCAAAAACCCTGCCAAGATTTGAAGGAAAGGCAAAAAGGGTTATCGATGAGAGAAACCTACACTGAGGTGACAACATGAAAATCAAACAACTATCAATATTTTTACAGAACAAAATGGGAAGCCTATCAAAACCTCTGGAAGTGCTCACTTTCGCTAACGTCAACATCAGGGCAATGTGCATGGCGGACACTTCCGAATTCGGTATCTTAAGACTTGTTGTTGACGATCCAATCAAAGGAAAAGAAGCTCTTGAGGAAAACAATTACCTGGTCAAGATTACCGAAATCATTGCTGTTGAAATGAATGACACACCTGGAGGATTGACCACCGTCTTAAGAGCCATTAAAAACAATTTAATTGATTTGGAATATCTTTATGCATTCAGTCATAACAAAGAAGGCAAAGCCATATTGTTATTGCATGCAGACGATATTGACAGACTTATAGAAATTCTAACTGCTCACGGATTTACTATTGTTCCAGCAGAGGAAGTTTATAATTTATAAACTAAAAAAGAAAATGAATTCTTTTTTAGTAAATTCTATTTTTTTTATAGACACTATTCGGCCAATGTCCAATAGCATCTTTTTGGAGAAACGATTGTTTCATCCTTTTTCAGTTCTTTCATTATTTTGTCAACTTCCTTTTTCTCAACGCCGGACAGTTCACTGACTTTTTTTGCATTCAAAGGTTCTTCTGAATTTTTAAATGCCTCGATTACTTTTTCTTTGTTATCCATAATAATCACCTATTATTATTTTTGTCATGATGTTATTTATTTTTTGACAAAATATGGCCCAACCCATAATACTTTTGATGATTAATGACTTTTTGTGTTATTAACTAAAAAATATTTATAAAAAATTAAAATCAATTGGAAAATATTAAATATATTTTACATCATACATTTAATCATAAACATCATGACATCATGATTGTTTAAAAATTTAGGTGATTAAAATGGGAAAACTAGACGGAAAAGTAGCAATCGTCACCGGATCAACCTCCGGTATGGGTCGTTCTACAGCCAAATTATTCGCTGAAGAAGGTGCAAAAGTTGTTGTAACTGGAAGAAACGAAGAAAGAGCAAACGCTGTAGTGGATGACATTAAGGCAGCTGGCGGAGAAGCATTCGCAGTCATTGCTGATATGGCTAATGTTGACGACATCAAAAAAATCTTTGATGCAACCATTGAAGAATATGGAACTGTCGACATTCTTTTCAACAATGCAGGACTTTTAAGCGTAACCCCTCTTTTAGAAATTACCAAAGAGGAATGGGACAAAGTATTTGCAGTTGATGTATACGCTCCATTATACTTAACCCAATTGGTAGCTCCTGTAATGAAAGAAAAAGGAAAAGGTGTTGTAATTAACACTTGTTCAGTAGCATCCTACGCTGCACACTTTGGATTTGTAGGCTACATCTCATCCAAACACGCTATTGCAGGTCTTACCAAATCCATGGCATTCGAACTTGGTCCTGAAATAAGATGTAACGGTATTGCTCCTGGTGCTATCCACACCGCTATGGTAGATAGTATTGGTGGAGTAGAAGCATTACAAATGATGGTTGACGGAGCTCCTATGAAAAGGGTTGGTCAAGGAGAAGATATTGCTGCATTAGCATTGTTCCTTGCTTCTGACGAATCTGAATTCGTAGACGGTCAAATCATCAGATGTGACGGCGGATTTGAGTGTTAAGTTTTTAAAGTAGTTGGATTTTTATCCGCTACTCCTATTTTATTTTTTAATATTGAGTGTTTTTTAGTCTAATTATATATTAAATTAAACTTATTTTAAAAAAAAGAAATGAGAAATGTTATTTTTCAATAACATATCCATGATTTTGTGCTTTAGTGACAAAGACAGTTCCCTTATCACCAATAATCTCTTTGGTTTTCTCTACAATGAATTCATTTGACTCGTCAAACATGGTGTAGAGAACAGGACCGAATGATGAGATACCTACACCATAAGCTCCAGCTTCCTCAATAGCTTTCATGGTAGGCAAGTAACTGTCATCAAGTGAGTGTTCCAATTTGTTGAATCCCACTTTTTGAAGCTCACTGACAGCCCATCCAAAGTTTTTGATGTCTTTTTCAAGCATGAATGGTACGAGATTCATTAAAATCAAGTGAGATACCTGTTCAACTTCCTCCTTAGGGATTGGACAATAGGTCTGGAATACATCCACTTCATCATCCCCTTCCATATGCTTTTCAATGTGAGGAATTGCGATTAAGATATTCCATTCTTCAGGGAATTCATATCTTGCAATTAATGTTGCAGGTTTTGCCTGTGATGCACCGGACGGCAAGAACAGAGGTTTTTCCTCTTTGCTGTGTCCACCATCAACAATGAAACCACCTAAATCGTGGGTGTATGTACCGATACCGGAAGTTCCGCCTCTTCCAACAATGCTGCTTAATTCACGGCTTTCGATTTCAATTCCCATTGTTTCTGTTATTAAATGAGCTGTTGAAACAGCAATTTGAGTTCCACTTCCAAAACCGGAATGTGGAGGGTAAGTTTGATGTACGATAAATTTGAACCCTGCATCAATGTCAAAGTGCTCAATAGTCTTTTGAGCGGCATCAGGGATTTTTTCCTTACATTCCAAAATAGCTTCCTCGTCTGTTACAGTGTCTGCAAATTCAAGCTCGATTCCGCTATCGATTTGCTCAACTTCCAATACAAATTGTGGATCAGCTAATGCTAGACCAATTCCACCATCGACTCTTCTATATGACCCGTTCAAGTCAATAAGGGACATATGTATTCTTGAAGGTGCTCTAATAATCATTTTTTCACATCCTAAAATAATATCTTATTTATATATGTTAATATGATTTTATAAAGTTTTCTTTTATATATTAAAAAATTAAAAAATCAGAAATCCAAATTATCAACAGCATCAACTAATTTTGATGCCAATCGGCTAGTGTATTCAAATTCCTCATAGGAAAAGCATTCATAGACAAGTGTTGGAATTCCGGCTTTTGCTGTCGGTTCGGTAATGTATGGAGGGCTTGATCTGAATTCTGGAGCGTAATAGACAATCTCATCGATTCTGTCAATTATCTCTTCCATATACCTTTCGGATTTCTCATCAAAACCCGGTGCAAAAACGAAATTGGTTATTTGATAATCGCCCGGACCTTTCGGACCTCTGTTGGAATGGATGTCCATGAACAAATCATATTTCTTGTTGATTATGTCATCTCTAATAAATTCCTGAGCCAGTTTCTGTCCTTCAAGGCGCCCCTCCGTTTCTGAAGCCTTGTCATTGACGTTGATGTTATAGAGGAAATAGCAGTAGTTCAAATTGTCCTTAGCTGTCAGTTCCTCGAACAGTGCCCTATGGGATTTGCTTTCAAGAGGATGCATCCCAATTACATAGGCTATTGTGATTTTTGAGTCAGGATTTCCAAAAGGACCATGAATATGTACACTGCCTAATTCATTTTCACCAAGTAATTTTCCGTCAAATTGACTAGAATCTACCTGTGCTTCATCGGTTGGGCCTTCGGAATACATTTTATCTTTAAAAAAAAATAAGTGATGACTAGAAGTTAATCTAGTCTTCGGAAGGTGCACGTCCACCTAATTCCTTGTTAAGTTCATACATTAATCTGTTGTCGCCTTCTGCGAATTTGATTTTTGCGACTAATTCCATAGCGTTTTCTTCTTCTTCGACTTGTTCTTCAACAAACCATTGCAAGAAGTTGTTGGTTGCATGGTCTTTTTCTTCAATAGCCAAATCAACTAAGTCGTTAATGAGACCAGTTACCATTTTTTCGTGTTCAAGAACGTGATTGAATGCTGCTGCTGGAGAATCCCATTCGGTTTGAGGTCCTTCAATAGCGGTTAATGTTACGGAAGCTCCTCTTCTTATGATGTAGTCATAGAATTTCATTCCGTGTTCTAATTCTTCTTCAGCTTGGACTCTCATCCAGTTAGCGAATCCATCTAAGTCTTCATCTTCAAAGTAAGCTGCCATGGATAAGTATAAATATCCTGAGTATACTTCAGCGTTTAATTGGCCGTTTAAAGCCTTTTCCATTTTTTCAGATACCATTAAATATCACCATTATAACTTTTGTAATTAATTTCATATAAAACCTACTACAAAATAAGAATCATGATAGAAAAATCCCTTTATGAAAACTATGAAGTCAATTTTGATGAAACAAAAACACCAGACAGTGATGATTATTTATTCATTTTCAACAATGAAAGAGAATTATATTTAAATGAGGATAAGAAATTGCCTAAATCATTGGATGATTTTAAAATTGATTTTTGTTTTTATATTGGAGATTATAAGGATGCAAAAGCTTTTGTTGTTAATGTTGAAAGTGATGAATCATTTTACCCTTTGCAGGAGGTTTATGAGTTTGACCATGACCTTTACCACATTGCCGGAAAAGCCGTACTTGTAAGGGATTGGTATGTATCACACAGGTTTTGCGGACGATGTGGAACAGAGACCCAAATAGATGAAAAGGACATGATGTTAAAATGCCCTTCATGCGGACAAAACCATTATCCTCGCATCGCTCCTGCAATTATTGTGGCAATCAGAAATGGTGACGAATTGCTTATGGCAAAACACAGCTATCATGACAACATAAGGTACGCTTTAATAGCTGGATTTGTAGAGCCGGGCGAAAGCATCGAGGAAGCCGTGCATAGGGAGGTTCTTGAGGAAGTTGGAGTTAAAATCAAAAATCTGGAATATCAAAGGAGCCAATCCTGGCCGTTCCCAAATTCACTTATGCTGGCCTTTACCGCAGACTACGATTCAGGCGAAATTAAGGTTGATGGTGATGAAATCGTGAAGGCCAACTGGTTTAAAAAGGATGAGATAATAAGATACGGATCAGACATCAGCATCTCAGACTGGCTGATACAAAGCTTCATCGATTCGATTGAGTGAGAAGATCATTCCTCTTCCCAATCACCGAAATCATAGTCCGGGTCAAATCCGCAGAACTCACAGTACACTTCAAAATCCGCAATTACAGAACCGCAATTAGGACATTTTTTCATTTTAACACCTCAGATATTTTTTGATAGCCTGTTAATGTTGTTCAAGGCGATTACACCTGCCTTAAGTCTTGCCAATCCGTCCTTCAGCAATTCCGGAGGGCATGCAATGTTCATTCTCAAGAAATTATCGCCGCATTCGCCAAAGTCACTTCCTGCAGACAGGAAGAGTCCCTGATTTTGCCTTAGAAATTCAGATAAAACTTTTGATTGTGTATTTAACTCAGAACAGTCAAGCCAAAGCAGATATGTCGCATCACATTCAACCAGCCTTACCACTGGCAATTCGTTGGCCAGATAATCCTTAACCATTTGCTTGTTTTCATAGAGGACTTCCCTCAGCTCCTCAAACCAATCCTCTGAATCATTGTAAGCCGCAATCACAGCCGTTGTGGCAAACACATTGCATGAATCTGAATTGTCCACATGCATTTGAGTCTTGATTTTCTCTAAAAGCTCAGGGTTTGTACAGTGAACTATGGAGCTTTGAAATCCTGCAATGTTGAATGACTTTGAAGGGGACAGGCACCTTATGACATTGTCATTGGCTTTAAATGGATTATATTTAACTCCAGGATCTGTCAAATCGCAGTGAATCTCATCTGAAATCAGAATCACGTCATGCTTTCTGCAAAGCTCATCGATTCTGTCCAAATCCTCCCTTGACCAGATCTTTCCTACGGGATTTTGGGGATTGCAGAGAATCATCATCTTGACCCTTGACAGCTTCTCTTCCAAATCGTCAAAGTCAATCCTATACTTGCCATCTTCATAAATCAGTTCATTTTCGAGGACCTTGCGATTGTTGTCCTCAATGTAATAGAAGAAAACGTGATAGACCGGTGACTGAATCAGTATCTCGTCGCCCACATCGGTCAGGCACCTTATCATTGATGAGATTGACGGCATCACTCCCATCGCATATGCCATATCCTCACGGGACATGTTCAAACCATATCTTCTCGCCCACCAGCCAATATAAGCTTCAAACAGCTCATCCGGAACTACAGTATATCCGTATACCGGATGACTTGCCCTGTTTTGGATGGCTTCCTGAATGGCCGGAGCCACCTTGAAGTCCATATCAGCCACCCACATCGGCAGGTCATCATCGAAAAGGTCCCATTTGAGGCAATTGGTGTTGTGCCTGTCAGTCACGCTTTTGAAATCGTATTCAGTATTTTTCATAATGTATTCTTTCCTCATCGAACTTGTCCATGAACTTGTTTTCCCATCCTTCGGCAGGATATCCGATAGTGACTATGGAAAACGGAACATGTGTTTCATTGTCCAAATCAAACAGTTCAGCTACCTTAGCCATTGTTTCTTCGGTTGGTGCAACACCGTTCCAAAGGCCGCCCAATCCAAGATTTACGGCTTCAAGCAGCATGTTTTCACAGGCAGCTGACATGTCCTGTTGCCAATGTGCCTTATAGAATGCCCTGTCAATGTTTGCCACAAGCAGTATTGCAACAGGAGCTGTCTTTACCCTAGGCTTGATTTCCGCCAGTTTCATTAGAGTATCCTTGTTTTTGATAACTACAAACTCCCACGGTTCGGCTCCAAGCCTTGATCCTGGGGCCTGCATACCTGCCTTCAATATCTTAAGGATATCCTCGTCACTGACTTCCTTATCTGCGTATTGCCTAATGCTTCTTCTTGTATTAATAATTTCTTCAAAATCAGACATATTTTTAAATAATATACTCATCATATAAATAATTAGTTTATTTAAATGGAGGTGAATTCTAATGATTAACAAAGGTGCTGGAATATTAAGCATAATTCTCGGTTTAATCTTCATGATTTTCCCAATGTTTTCAGCAGGATTGGTCTCAATAATTGTTGGGCTAAGCTTACTGTTTTTTGGAATCTCAGCTATATTCATGGGAATCAACATGAGAAACAATGTTGACAATACCTTTTCAGTGATAACTATTATAATTGGACTAATAGCTGTCATATTTGGATTCTTGTTCATATTCTATATTGATGCATTATCATTCCTTGTAGGTATCCAATTCTACCTTGTAGGATTTATCATGATAGTCTTCGGTATCACTGGACTTGTATCCAGAATGAGCCGTGTATCTACCTTTACTTCAATATTGGTATTGTTAATGGGACTCATTGCAATCGCACTTGCAATATTCGCAATGTCAGAGCCTATATACATTGCAATAATCATTGGCATAGTCTTAATCATAGAAGGAATTGCTTTGCTTTTATCAGATTAAAGACTTGGCTAATTATTTAAAAAAAGGAAATTTTCCCAACCATCACCAATTAAACACGAATTTATAGTTCAAAACTTATCAAATATTATAATTAACCAAGTCTAGGATTTCTGTGAAATCCAGTTTATAGATTTGGTCCTTATTTTAAATAAAAATAGTTGAAGTGTGAAAAAGCACGTTTGCACACTTCGAAAATGTTTAAATATGTGATTCGAATTCTTTGAAGTCTATGTCGCTTTCGGCGCAAAACTCCTTAACGCGTGACAGGATTTCTGATATGTCATCATCCGCACATTCGTTTTTGAAGTAGAACACTACAGGTTGTGCGTTGGTGTATACGGTAAGGACGATATAATCATTACCGTAAGCGTCAACCTTCAATGTGTTATACATCTGGATATGCTGTATGATTTCGTTTTGAGCCTTGCCGATTGAAGTTTCATTACCGAATTCTATTACTTCTGATCTTTCGTACTGCTGTTTCAATTTTAGGAGTTTGTCCTCATCGGTGAGAACCTCGTTTTCAGGTTCCAAATCACCTAGTTTTTCCTTGAATAATTTCGCATTGTGTAGTTTTTCCTGAATTTCTGCCAGTTCGCTTTCCAATTGCTTTTCCTCTTCGAGTAATGAATTTATGAATGCTTCACTTCCATTGTTGAATTCCTCATACATTTCAAGGACATCTCTTGCAGAGAGGATTGAATGGTTCTTGAAGAATTCCTTGGTATGTGGCTTTACACGTATGCTCAATGGTTTTAGATTCTCCCTTTTGGATTTGTGAGTGGAAACATCCTCCTCATCGTCATCGCTGTATTTCTTGTGCAATGCCAGCATCTTCTCATGGAATATTCTGCCGAACTCTTCGCGGGACATGTCTTCCGGGAAATTTATTTCAAAGTCCCCTGGAGTGTATGATCCCCCGAATCTTTCATTTCCGAATTCAAATTTTTTGGTTCTTTTTTGGTTTGTCATGTCATCACTCCGATATTTGTATTACAAAGTGAATTTTTGTATACAATTAAATATTGTAAAGAAGTAGTATATAAATGTATTCATTTTTAAAAAATGTATACATGAAAAATTTAAAAAAAAATAAAGCGAATTAACTGCTCAATTCGGCACCTATTTCAAAAACACTTTCCAAATCACGGGCAAACTGTTCCCTTTTCAGTTTCAGCTCATCATCTGTTGAACTTGAGGACATGTTCTTGGAAATGTTTTGATAGGTTTCAATGACAACATTGCCGTTCAGCATCTTAAGCAAATCCTCAGACTGCTTCATGTGGGGCCTTACTGACTTTTCGAAATAATCCATAGGATAGTTGATTGTATAGAAAAGCCCAACGTTGACCTTGCCCTTGAACTTGTTGCCTGTCTTATAGGAAACCATGCAGTAAATCAGTCTCTCAAGAAATGCCATGTAATGGCTGGTAGGCTGTGAAAAGAATATTGGGGCTGCAATCAAGACACAGTCCGCATCAAAAATCCTTTCAATCAATGGGGAAAGCTCATCCCTCCAAAAGCATTTGCAGACATCCTCATCATTCTTGCAGATAAGACAAACCCTGCAACCTGAAAGGTCCAGTTTGTACAGGTCGACATATTCCACATCGGCTCCAACGGATTCGGCACCCTTTAAGGCAGACTTTGCCAATCGAGCATTGCAATCCCTTCTTTTAGGACCTGCATTGATGACTATGGTCTTCATTTTGACAGCTCCGCACCTATTTCAAAGGCCTTCTCCAGGTCGTTCGGGAACTGCATGATCCATTGCCTTTCCTTTGCCTCCTGTGAAAAGCCGTTCATGTTATATTTTGAATAGTCGCTGACCTGCATGGTGTCGCAGACAGGGTATGAGACGATTTTACCGTTCAAAAAGGAAAACAGGTATTCCGTTGTTGCCAGACTGTCCTTCATTGAGTTCTCATAGAATTCCAGAGGGGCGTTCATTGTGTAGAATATCCCTACATTGACCTTTCCGGCATAATAGCTTGAACCGTCATCATATGACATTATGCAGAATATCAGCCTTTCAATAAGGGCCATGAACTCGCTTGTGGGATGGCCGAAGTAAATCGGAGAACCAATTAAAAGGCAATCGGCGTCCAGAATCTTTTCAATCAAAGGTGTCAGGTCATCCCTCCAGTAGCACTTGCCCTTGGTCTTGTCCTTGAGCTTGCAGACAAGACAGCTCCTGCAGCCGGTATAGACCATGTCATACAGGTTGAAGTATTCTGTTTCGGCACCAACTGATTCGGCACCCTTTTGGGCGGACTGCAATATCTCTGATGTGTTCCATTTCTTCCTTGGACTTGCGTTAACGACTACTGTCTTCATTTGGATAACTCCGCACCGATTTTAAAAGCGGCATCCAAGTCAACAGGGAAACGTTTTTCACGACTTAATTTTTTATCTTCCTCATCGAAGGCTCCCATTGCATATTTGGAGTAATCATTGACCTGTAAAGTATTGAATACTGGATAGATTTTAACTTCGCCGTTCAACATGCCGAATACCTGGGAGGATGACTGTAGATAATCCTCCATCATGGTTTCATAGTAATCCTCAGGAGCGTTCATTGTGAAAAACAGACCCACATTGACCTTGCCCTCAAAATATGATCCGAAACCGTCATATGAAAGTATGCAGAATATCAGCCTTTCCATCAGTGCACGGTAATGGCTTGTAGGCTCGTTGAAGTATATCGGAGAGCCGATCAACAGGGTATCCGCATCCAATATCCTTTCAATCAATGGGGATAGCTCATCCTTCCAATAGCATTTGCAACGTTCATTATCAGCTTTCTTACAGATGAGACAGCTCATGCATCCGTGCAAATCGAGCTTATATAAATCAATGTATTCCACTTCCGCACCAACAGATTCTGCACCTTTTGCAGCCTCTTTCATGATTTGTGCGGTATTCCACTTTCTCCTTGGACTGGCATTAATAACTACTGTTTTCATAAAATCACCATAATAATTATCTAATTATTATATTTTGACCTAATATAATAAAAAAATAATTATTAATATTAATTAAAATATAAGAAATATTATATCAAATTTTAAAATAGATATTAGGTGACAAAATGGAATATGAGATTAAAGGTGGAGCATTTCCTGTTGTAATCTGCAGATTACAAAAGGGAGAAACAATGAAAGATGAAACCGGAGCTATGGCTTTTATGACTCCAAACATTAAAATGGAAACAAATACCGGAGGCGGTCTCATTAAGGGACTTGGAAGAGCATTATCCGGAGACACAATATTTTTAAGCTTCTTCACTGCACAAGAGGATGGCGCAGAAATAGGATTCGCATCATGCTATCCTGGAAAAATCCTTGCAATAAGACTTAACGGATCAAACTCAATAATCGGTCAGAAAAATGCGTTTTTAACTTCAGAGAAAGGCGTTGACATCCAAATGCACTTCAGAAAAAAACTGGGAGCAGGAATTTTCGGTGGAGAAGGATTCATCCTTCAAAAATTCACTGGAGAAGGAATGCTCTTTTTAGAAATAGACGGAGAAGTTATCGAAAGGACCCTTGCACCAGGTGAAAAATTAATCATCGACCAAGGACACGTTGCTGCAATGGAAGAGACCGTTGACTTTGATATCCAAAGGGTGAAAGGTGCTAAAAACATGTTATTCGGAGGCGAAGGCCTATTCTTCGCTACATTAACCGGTCCTGGAAAAGTATGGATACAAAGTATGCCAATCAGCAGATTAGCTGAAGCGATAATACCATTCATTCCAACAAAATCAGAATAATTAAAAAAAAAGAAGTTTATTTATTTAAATAAACTTTTTAACTATTTTTTTGCTTCAATGACAGTTTTTCCGTTCATGTAAGGGACTAACACGTCAGGAACTTTAACACTACCATCAGCCTGTTGATAATTTTCCAAAATGCAGCACATTGTTCTTTCGGTTGCAATTGCAGTACTGTTTAGGGTGTGCAGGATTTGAGCGTCTCCAGAACCTGCTCTACCGACACGGGTCTTTGTCTTACGTGCCTGGTAATCCTTACAGTTGGTACATGATACCAATTCTCTGAATGCGCCTGAACCTGGGAACCATGCCTCAAGGTCATATTTGATGGCTGCATTGTCATTCAAAGCGGATGACACGATAGCTATAATCTGATATGGAAGACCTAACTTTTGATAGATCCTTTCGGTGACTTCCATCAGGTGATCGTGCTGATTTCTGGAATCTTCAGGTGCTGAATAGATGAACTGTTCGATTTTTTCAAACTGGTGAACCCTGAATATTCCCAGGGTATCCTTACCGTGTGACCCTGCCTCTTTCCTAAAGCAGGTGGATAATGCGCAGTATCTTAAAGGTAACTCATCAGGATTGATGATTTCATCCCTGTGAAGTGCTGCCAAGGTTTGCTCAGCGGTTGCAATGAGGTACATGTCCTCATTTTCCACCTTGTATAGAGTCTCTTCAAACTCTCCGAGCTCTGAGGTTTCCGCTGCGACTTCCCCCTTGACAAAGAATGGGGTTTGCATTGGAATGTAACCTTCAGCTTCAAGTTCTGATAATGCGAATTGAATTAATGCGAGGTTCAAGTGCAATATGTCACGTTTGAGGTAATAGAATCTTGCTCCTGCGATGCTTGCCGCAGTCTCAAGGTCTGCACCGTCAATCTTGTTGATCAAATCAACGTGGTTTAACAGCTCAAAGTCATGTTCTGGGATTTCACCATATGTCCTTACAACGACATTGTCGTCTTCGGTGTCTGATATAGGAACATCCTCATCTATGATGTTTCCGACTTTGTACCTGTAATCGTCACGAAGCTTGAGGTAATCAGCATTTTTTGCAGTCAATTCCTTGATTTCAGCTGCAACCTCTTTTGATCTTTTGATTACCTCATCCAAATTGCCTTCTTCCTTTGCCTTTTTGAATGATTTTGATAGCTTGTTTTTCTCAGACCTTAATGAATTGAGTTTCCTTTCACCTTCTCTCCATAAGGTGTCGTATTCTATTACTTTTTCCACATTGTCTGTGTCTCTAAATCTCTTCTTTTCAGAGTCTATGATCAATTCCGGATTTTCTCTGAATAACTTTATATCTAACAATATTTTGTCCCCTAAAATATTTTATACAATATTAATTTTAGTTTCTTTTGTTTTTTAAAGTTAATGATGAAATCACAATAACTTCTCTTCCCATTCCTTGACCTTAAAACCTACCAAAACGAAATCGTCGCCAACGACAATTGGGCGTTTGACAAGCATTCCGTCGGTTGCCAAGATGTCAAACTGTTCCTGTTCTGTCATGTCAGGGATTTTGTCCTTAAGTTTCTTTTCACGATATACCATTCCACTGGTGTTGAAAAATCTCTTAAGAGGCAATCCGGACTTGTTGTACCATTTTTCAATTTCTTCAGCTGTAGGATTGTCCTCCACGATATGTCTTGATTCATATTCTATATTGTGTTCATCCAACCAGTTTTTGGCCTTGCGGCATGTTGAGCATTTAGGGTATTGTACGAATAACATGATATGATTTATGGCGCTAGAAATATTTAATTATTTCATCAAAATCATCAATCGCCTCAAGGACATATTCATCTTCCGAGTCCCTTTCATTGCCGTAACCCCATTTGACTATAACGCAATCGATTCCGGCATTCCTTGCGGTTTGGATGTCTGTTCCGGAGTCTCCAATGTAGATTACCTCACTTAAATCGACATCAGCCCTTTTGATAATCTCAAGGACTGCGTGAGGGTCTGGCTTTGAGGGATAGTCAAAATCATGGCCCATTATCATGAAAAAGTCAATGTCTGAGAAATGCCTTTCGGTGAATGTGGCGATGGAATCGTTGAACCTGTTTGAGTTGATTGCTATCAAAACACCCATGTCCTGCAATTTCCTTAAGATTTCAACGCTTTTGGGGAAGGGAACGGTGTTTTCCTTTTCCGCCCGATAATAGATGTCAAGATAGGTGTCCTTGGTTTGTCTGATGTTTTCGGGAGTGGCGTTCTCTTCCAGAATGAGTGCAACAATCTCATCGATATTTCCTCCCAGATACTTGACATACTCGTCGCTTGTCAGTGTCGGGAAATCATACATCGACAGGGCCTCGTTGAGGTATCTGACAACATCATGAATTGAATCTATTAGCGTTCCATCAAAATCAAAGATTGCAAGTTTTTTCATATTTTCTAGGTTTGTTCAATGTGACTAAAAAAATTTTCCGTATTACATGAACTCCTTTCTCATGCAGATTACGCTGTCGTCACCGATGAACTGGCCAAAATCATCAGTCAGGTGATAGCCCAACTTCTCATACAACCTGATTGCAGGAACGTTATGGGCTCCTGTTACTATTATGGAAAAGGAGAAATCATCCTTCATCACCAGTTTTTCCAATTCTCTGATGAGACAATATGCTATTCCTCTCTTTCTGAAAGCTTTCTTAACGTAAACCCTTTTGAACTCGACGGAATCCTCATCCATAACCCTGTAACTGGCGCATGCAATGGGTTGGCCTGAATCCAAGGCAAGCAAGACCACATGAGGCTTAGTGAACTCGTTGTACTGGTCATACTTTGACAGCTCATCGCCTATCCGCTCATAATAACCTCTGTCCAGTTCACGGACAAGCTCCAGGAATCTCTCATCCTTTTCGTTGGTTAAAACCGTTTCCATAACTATCACACCCATCATTATATTATCGTTCGCTCCTAATTAACCTGATCAGTGCGACAACACCTACAAGGGCGGTGAAGCTTTCGATTGCGGCAGATGCGAAATCGAGGATTGCCAAAAAATAAATGATGTAAATTGCACTGTTTAGGATGAATCCCATTTTAATTGTCTTGATTGTTTTCAAATAGTAGTTGCAGAGGGTAATCTGGATTATTGCAATGATCGGCAGCAGTCCGATGAAACCCAATGTGTTTACAAGCAACCCCAGGACGACGGATATCACAATGAAGAATACCGTCCAATTGAATGTCAGCTTGTCCTTATAAACCATTGCGTTACGGGATGCCGCAATTGCCATTGTGGTCACTCCTGTCCATGAAAAAAAGAACACCGAGGATATCATCAATATGAAAGCGTTAAGGAATTGGTACTTGTAGGCCTGCTTCTCATCATTGACCCACATGCTTAAAATGATGAAAATCCCTGCTATGAGAGAAATAACATTACCAATGACTATGTTTAAAGGCAAGCTCATGTAAACCTATTTATTGAAATGGTTAAATAAACTTAACCTATTTCTTCCTATCGAAAAATTCAATTTCAACAAAGTTCAGCTTGGAAATGACATATACTGCAAGAATTCCAAAAGCAATCACCGCCAGCACTGCCAAAACGCCACCCCACGGAACCGGAAGTGAATCCGGCACTTTTAGATACAATAAGATAAACACCGGAAGGATGATGAATGAAGTGATGATTACGCAGACATTCAATGCAGCATGCCCCTTTTCGATTGTGAAAACATAAGTGAACAGTATCAGAAACACTCCAATTATTGCAATCGAAACGATTATCTGATGATTCAGGTTCGTGAAAATCCCTAAGAGAACCAGAACCAGAAATAGTGAAATGCAGAAAACAGTTCGTAAAGGATGTCTTGCCATATTAATTAATCTTTACAGGAAAATTTAAAAAATTTTCTATTTTGGCACAATGGTGATAAAATCACATGCGTTCATCTTTAAAATCAATCCCTTCAATTCTCAGCAATGCGATTTTCCTGTCGATTCCACCGGCATAACCCGTCAACTTTCCATTGCTGCCCAAAACCCTATGGCATGGAACCATGATTGATATCGGATTGTGTCCAACCGCTCCGCCAACGGCCTGTGCGGACATTGTCGGAGATATCATTGATGCAATCTCCCCGTAGGTCATTGTCTCTCCATGTGGAATTTCAGACAGTATTTTCCATACTTTCTGTCTGAATTGGGATCCATGGGCTTTAATCTTGAAATCGACCTTGGGATTTTTGCCTTTGAAATAATCGTCAAGCCAACCGGTGGCCTTATTAAAAATAGCTAAATCATCATTTACAATAAAATCAGTTGATGGAAAATGCTTTTGGCCGTAAAACCATGCTCCGCAAATTGCCTCGCCATCACTTGCAACCATCATCTTTCCAATCGGTGAGGTGTAGTCTGTCGAATAATACATTTCAATCCATGTATGACTTGAAGAATTCCTCGAATTAGTTTAATCCAAACTTGAAGGAATTAAAAATCAAGTTTAAAAATATCTTTCTTATTATCAACTTCAATAGTATACTCTACAGGTTCAATAATCTTTCTTAAAACTTCAATAGTTAAATTTGTCATAATTAATGATTGATAAAACGATTATAAAAGCATTTCTATATAAATATCGACAATATTGATATCAACTTGTAATTTTACAAGCTTATAGCAATATTGATACAAGTGTAAAAATAGTAATTTAATTATATATCTGATTTTTCACGAATCAAATCTTTAAATTCTGCAACATGTTCTTCAAAATGTTCTAAAGATTTAACTCCAGTAATAGTAATTTTACCACTACCAAAAAGAAGATAAGTAAGGTCATATTTGTCTTTGAAGTTCATTCCAGGAAATTGTTCAGGTTCATAAGAAGCATCATAATCAGTTAATTCTACAATTAGTTTTTCTAAATCAACTTCAAAGTCTAATTGATCCATATACACCCGATTGTTAATGTTAATATTTTTAATAGTATTATCAATGCCATATTTTTGAATATAATCTACAACATTGTTAGCAACTTCATTTAACTCATCTTCACTTTTAGCACCAGTAACAAGAAACTTTCCAGAACCATAAAAAGCAGTATATTTATTATAAGGTGGAATTTTAGCCTTAACCCAAAAATGAGCTTTCTCTACATTGGGTAATTTAACTAAAAGTTCTTCTAAATCAAATGGTTTCTCCATTTCGACAGTTGCAACAATATTTACTAACTCCATCATATTAAATTCTGTAACTGCTTGTTATTATACCTTGACAACAATTTTGTATTAACATAATAATTATATCCTGTTACCAACAAATTCAATATCATATCAAATATGGTTGTGCAACTATGAATATTGATGTTGAAAGCGAAGCAATGCTTGAAGAAAAATTCATAAATCAGCTATCTAAAATGGGATATGAATTTATCAAAATAAAAAATGAAGAAGAACTCAATGCAAACTTTAAAATACAATTAGAAAAATTAAATAAAAAAGAACTAAACGGAACCCCAATATCTGATGAAGAATTTGATAGAATTTTAACCTATCTTGATTCTGGATCAATATTTGATAGAGCTGACAAACTACGAGATGAATACACCATTAAAAGAGATAACGCAATGTCAGTATCCATAAAATTCCTAAACCAAAAAGACTGGTGCAAAAACATCTTCCAAGTATCAAACCAAATAACAATGGTAGGATCCCATAAAAACCGATATGATGTAACAATATTAATAAATGGATTACCATTAATCCAAATAGAACTTAAAAGACGTTCAATGGACATCAAACAAGCTTTCAACCAAGTTAAAAGATACATGAAAACATCTTATGACAGACTATTCAAATATATCCAAATATTTGTCATTAGTAATGGAAATGAAACCAAATATTTTGCTAATGGTCGTCCAAGTAAAATAAACTTCGGATACACATTCTTCTGGAAAGACAAAGAAAACAACAATATCCACAACCTCCATAAATTCACTGAAGCATTCCTAGAAAAATGCAACATCGCCAAAATGATTTCCAAATTCATGGTACTAAATGAATCAACAAAAGAACTAATGGTATTAAGAGCATACCAAAAATATGCAGTAGACGCAGTACTAAATCAAGCACTAGAAGTAAAAAAGAATGGATACATATGGCACACCACGGGAAGTGGAAAAACACTAACATCATTCAAAGTAAGCCAACTACTCGCAGAAGAAGAATCCATTTATAAAGTCATTTTTGTTGTAGACAGGAGAGATTTAAACGACCAAACCAATAAAGAGTTCAACAAATTCTGTCCAAAGTGTGTAGGAACATCAGCACATACCGGAGCATTAGTTAAAAATCTTTTGAGTGATAAAAATAAACTCATTACAACCACTATCCAAAAGTTATCCATTGCTGTAAATAGGAAACACACAAGGAAAAAATTAGAAAAAATCAAAGACAAAAATATTATTTTAATATTCGACGAATGTCACAGAAGCCAATTCGGTAAAATGCACAATGATATAACAACCTTCTTTGAAAACACATTATCATATGGATTTACAGGAACACCTATATTTGAAGCAAATGCTATGGGTACTAAAACCACCAAATCAATTTTCAAAGAAAGATTACATACTTACATGATTAAAGATGCCATAGCTGACCAAAATGTACTTGGATTTTCAATTGACTATTATTCCACAATGAAAACAAAAGAAGGCATAATTGATGAAGAAGTAGCTGCAATCAAAAAAACTGAAGTCTTAGCCCATCCAGATAGACTAAATATGATTGTAGACCATATTCTTGACAGTTATGATTATAAAACCAAAGACCGTGAATTCAATGCAATATTTGCAGTATCCCAAAAATCAAAAGAAAACCCAACAGGATACATACACGACTATTACAAAATATTAAAACAAAAAAACAAAGAAAGAGGCACGAATTTAAAAATTGCAACAATATTTACTTATGCACCAAATGAAAACTTTGATGAACAAGAAAAACATTCACAAGAACATTTAGACGACTATATTAAAGAATATAATGAAACATTTGGAACAAACTTTGATTCAGACACAATGGGCGAATACCACAGAGATGTTTGTAAAAGAATGAAACACAGAGAAATAGACTTATTACTTGTTGTTAATATGTTTTTAACAGGATTTGACAGTAAATTACTCAATACATTATATGTGGATAAAAATCTTGAATATCATACACTATTGCAGGCATTTTCAAGAACTAATAGAATATATAATGCACGTAAATCACAAGGAAACATTGTATGTTACAGACCAATCAAAGAATCAGTAGACAGAGCAATAGCATTATTTTCAAACAATGCACCAATAGAAGATATACTATTGCCACCCTACAAAGATCTTGTAAAAAGATTTAATGAAGAATTAAAAGTGCTACGTGATTTAGTTAAAACAGCACAAGAAGTATATGAACTTCAAAGTGAAAATGATAAAAAAGATTTTGTATTGGCCTTTAAGAAATTAATTAAAACAAAAAATAAATTAGATGTCTTTTCAGAATTCACATTTGATGATCTTGAAATGACCGAACAAGAATATGAAGATTATACTGGAGCATACCTAAATATCAAAGACACAATCCCTCCTGAAGAGGGTCCTGGTGCAGTATCAATCCTAAAAGACATAGATTTTGAATTAGAATTACTGACTAATGATAAAATCAATGTTGATTACATTTTAGGATTGATAGATGATATGAAAGTGGGTTCCGACTTTGATAAAGGAAAAGAAAAGATTATTAAATTAATGGAACAATCAGTACATTTACGTAGTAAAATCAAACTTATAGAGAAATTTATTGATGTTGAATTGCAAGACATTAAAGAAAAAGGATTGGATGTGCCTGAAGAATTTGATAGATTTGTAAGAGATGAAAGAAGAGATGCAATATGTGACTTAATTGAAGAAGAAGAACTAATAGAAGAAGTAACAAGAGAAATATTAAGTGAATATGAATTTACAGAAAAATTAGATGACACTTTAATCAAAAAAGCATTTAAAGATAAAGAATTAAAATACAAAGACAAAAAGAATAAACTTAAAAAAGTAAAACAGGAAATTTTAGAAATATTTGATATATTTGATTTTTAAATATATAGGTGGAATTAATAATGGCTACAAATTTGGAAACTAAATTGTTTGCAATTGCAGATGAATTAAGAGGAAATATGGACGCTAATGAATATAAAAACTATATTTTAGGATTCATATTTTACAGATATCTCTCTGAAAAGCAAGAAAAATTCATAAATGAATTACTTGAAAAAGATGACCTCACTTTCAATGAAGCATGTGAAGATGAAGAGTTTAAAGCAGATTTAAAAGAAGATTGTATTGATACATTAGGATACTTTATAAGTCCAGAAAGCTTGTTTAGCTCAATGATAGCTAAATGTAAAGTTGGAGACACCATAAGAAATGATTTAAGATTAGCATTTAATGAAATCACCAACTCTTCACAAGGTACAGAAAGTGAAGATGACTTTGACAACTTGTTTGATGATGTCGATTTAGATTCACCAAGATTGGGTAAAAAAGACAAAGATAAAAATAAAATAATATCCAAAATATTGATATTACTAAATGATATTGATTTTGAATTAGATAATGATGAATCAGACATACTTGGAGATGCATATGAGTATCTGATAAGTCAATTTGCATCAGAAGCAGGTAAAAAAGCAGGAGAATTTTATACTCCTCAAGAGGTTTCAAAAATTCTTGCAAAAATAGTGACATTGGGAAAAGAAAAAATAAAAGATGTTTATGATCCAACATGTGGATCAGGATCATTACTTTTAAGAATATCAAAAGAAGCAAGAGTAGCACATTATTATGGACAAGAATTAAATACCACCACCTTCAACCTAGCAAGAATGAACATGATTTTACATGGTGTTAAATATGACCAATTTGACATAAAACAAGGAGACACATTAGAAGATCCACAACACAAAGATATGAAATTCGATGCAGTAGTTGCCAATCCCCCATTTTCAGCAAAATGGAGTGCAGACAAATCATTCCTTGATGACAGTAGATTCAGTGCATATGGAAAACTAGCACCAAAATCCAAAGCAGACTACGCATTTGTACAGCACATGATATATCAATTAAATGAAAGCGGAACAATGGGTATTGTATTGCCACATGGAGTATTATTTAGAGGAGCTGCAGAAGGAAAAATAAGACAATACCTTGTTGGTGAAAAAAATTATCTTGATGCAGTTATAGGATTGCCATCAAACTTATTTTATGGAACAAACATACCAACATGCATATTAATATTTAAGAAATGTCGTGAAGAAGACCAAGATATATTATTTATTGATGCAAGTAAAGACTTTGAAAAAGTTAAAAATCAAAATAAATTAAGATCAGAGGATATAGA
This sequence comes from Methanobrevibacter thaueri, assembly GCF_003111625.1. NCBI lineage: Archaea > Methanobacteriati > Methanobacteriota > Methanobacteria > Methanobacteriales > Methanobacteriaceae > Methanobrevibacter > Methanobrevibacter thaueri. The sequence goes on from NZ_MZGS01000016.1 coordinate 55,596, forward strand.
CAAAATAATAAACACATATACATCAAGAGAAGAAATAGAAAAATATTCACATAAAGCAACACTAGATGAAATAGAAGAAAATGATTTCAACTTAAACATTCCACGTTATGTAGATACATTTGAAGAAGAAGAACCTATAGACCTTGATGAAGTAGTTGATGAACTAGAAAAGATTGAAGCAGAAATGGAAAAAGTCGATGCTGAAATTAAAAAATATTGTGAAGAATTAGGTATTAGAGCACCAATAATCAAATGAGATGATACAAATGAGTGAAGAAAAATTAGTACCTAAATTACGATTTAGCGGATTTGATGACGAATGGAAAAACTGTAAATTACAAGAAATTTGCAAAGTTCAAGACGGAACTCATACAACTCCAAATTATGTTGATGAGGGTGTTCCTTTTTATAGTGTTGAAACTATAACTAGTGATGCTCCACCCAAATTTATTGCTTATGAAGAACATGAAACCTTAATAAAAAGATGCAAACCTCAATTTGGAGATATTCTTCTCACAAGAATAGGAACTCTTGCAAAATCCAAAGTCATTGATTGGAATAATGAATTTAGTATTTATGTTAGTTTAGCATTATTAAGTTCAATAAAGATTAATAATTACTATCTAAATCAATATATACAAACAGAAACATATCAAAAAGAATTTTTAAAAAGATCATTATTACTTGCAGTTCCTCAAAAGATTAATTTAAAGGATTTGAATGAAACAATCGTCAAATTTCCATCAATTAAAGAACAAGAAAAAATTGCAAACTTTTTTTCTGCAATTGATAAAAAAATTGAGTTATTGGATGAGAAGCGTAAATCATATTTGGATTTCAAGAGGTATTTGATGCAACAGATTTTCGCACAGAAATTAAGATTTGATGAAACTGAATCTTGGAAAATTATGAAAATTGATTCATTAATATCAGAATATAAAGAAAAAGCAGGAAATAACAATTTTCCTGTATTGTCTTCAACATTATCTGGCATATATTTACAATCGGATTATTTTGATAAAAATGTAAATAGTGAAGACACTACAGACTATAAAATTGTTCCTAAAGGTTATTTTACATACAGATCAATGAGTGATACTGGTGTATTCAGATTTAATATTCAAAATATTGTAGAAAAAGGGATTATAAGTCCTGCATATCCTGTTTTTACAACAAATAATATTAATGATATATTTTTAGAACAATATCTTAATAATAGTTCATTTATCAAAAGGCAAATATTAACATTAAAAGAAGGTGGAACAAGATACGCGTTGGGTTTAAATAAATTTAAAAAACTAAAAATTGAAGTTCCATCTATTAATGAACAAAATGAAATTGCGTCATGTTTTGAAACAGTTAATAATAAAATTAATAATATTTATAAAGAACTTAATTTTGTAAATGATTTTAAAAAAGGTTTACTCCAACAAATGTTTGTTTAAGTGAATAAATTAAAGTTTATTCACTATTTCTTCACCTTTATCAGTTAATCTGTACAATCTTCCTTTACGTACAGAATCATCTAAAACTTCAATTAAATCTTTACTTTTCAATTCACTTAATACTTTGCTCACGTGATTAGTTTTGATATCGCTGCGCTCAGCTATTTCTTTCGGCATCAATACATTATCTTCCAATGCTTTTAATACATTCTGCCTGTAACTGGATCTTCTCACAAAATCCAATGTTTCGTCATCCATGCAAATCCCCCATTTTTCTTGTTTCCAAACCCGTTATAATCTTTTTCCCATCTTCATTAATTGAATAAACTATGTTTCTTTTTCCTTCGCCGCTAATTAAATTATTGTCACGTAATTGTTTCAGCACAACTGACACCCTTGACTGAATAATACCTGTTTCTTCAGCAATTTGTTTTGAGGTTTTATCGCCAGCAAGTAGTGATTTTAGTGCATCTTGTCGTGTTTTTGATCTAGCGACAAAGCCAAGCAAGTTATAAATATTGGAATTTTCCATTAAATAATACTTAATTAACAAGATTATATAATCTTATCTACATGACATTGCAGAAGTAAGTTGAATCGCAATGGCCTAATGATTTATTAAAAAGAATGATTAAGAAAATGACATTGAAAGTTGTGAAGTATTATAAATATTAAGTGTTGAGTTGAGAATAATGATAGTTGTGTTGATAGTAAAAAAAATAAAAAAAGAAAGTAAGTGCCGAAGCAATTACTTTTTAACTTTCACAGTTACCTTTTTGGTCACTTTTCCGTACGTAGCAGTATATGTTACCTTTTTACCTTTTTTGAGTTTCTTAAGAACTGCTTTTTTAACAGTAATCTTAGCTACACCTTTGGCATTGGTTTTAGCCTTGTAAGTTTTCTTATTAAACTTGAATTTAATAATTTTTCCTTTAACTGCTTTACTATTAACTTTTAAAGTGGCCCGGATAACTAATTTCTTGGCAGATCTCTTAACAGTTACTTTTTTAAGTGTTAATGTTGTTTTAGCTACTGACTTAGATGGAGTTGTTTGTTTTTTAATAGTTACACTTCCAGTTTTTGTAAATGGAGAATATTTGCTATTACCAGAATAAGTTATAGAATACTTATAAACTCCATTAGCTAAATCTGGAATTTTGACATTAGCCACCCCTCCAACAACATTGAAATTATAATTCTTGCCACCAATATTTAAAGTTATAGTTCCTGTAGCATCACTTGGCAATTTTATACTTACTGAACTTCCCGGAGAACTAGGGAATGTTGGTATGTTTATGTCTTTTTCAGGAATGTCATAAGTGTATTTTCCATCAGGAGTTGTGACAAATATTTTATTTACTTTAATTTCATCAGTTAAAGTATTGATTGAAGTAATATCATAAATTCCAATGTTTAAATTTAATTTTAAACTTGCCATACCTTCCTCATCAGTAGTAACAACTTTCTCTTCATTATTGAATCTAAATAATATTGGGGTGTTAACTAATTTTTCGGCATTTTTGTCTAAAAACAAAGCTTTAAATTCATAATCAGTATTACAGATGATGGTGATATTTTCAGCTTGAATACTTGTAAAAATTAATAAATTATGATAAGCTTTCTCACTAACAACAGGATTAATAATAGTGATATTATAACTTCCAAGTCCTAAATGTTTTGGCAATATTGCAATTCCATTAGCATCTGTACGTGCAGAATAGTCATCACCATCAATATTGAAGATTACATATTTATAAGTTAATACATTGCCATACTCATCATAGAACTTAACCTTGAATTCATCACCACTACCATAAAGTATAGGCATTTCTGAAAACTCAATTGGATATACTTTATACACCATGAAAGATGTTGAATATTCTTTATTAGCATAATAAACATTATCAATATATTTGACTTTAACATCATGTTTACCTAACGAAGGTTTGGATATGGTATAACTATCTCCTTCATCAATGGTAGTTTCATAAACACCATCGACATAAATCTCAAATTCCCCAAATGAACCACTAACTAATGGAGTTAAAACAACATTTCTACCATACAGACAGTTATCTATGTTTAAATTAATATCCTGTGATTTAAGAATTACAATAACCGGTTCATTAATGATGTTGAAAGATTCATATTTAGAATCACCTTCATAATTAACAGATATATATTTCACACCACTTTTTAAATAAGTTGTAGTGAATGTAAAAAAACCATTAACCAATTTACCTTGGTAATTTCCACCATTGAAATTTACACTAATATTTCCAGTTGCATCCTCATTTAATACAAGAGTAATATTTGATGTTATTCCAGATTCAATTGTATAAAAATATCTGGTTGGATCAATTCTACTTACAAATACAGAATCAGTGAAGGTACTTGAATTATATATGTTATCTCCTAAATAAACTAAAGTAATATTACTATAAGGTCCACTAAGATTATTTAAAGTGTATGTGGAACCAACTGGCATTGTAGTTATATACTTACCATTAACATATACTTTTATTTGGCCAGTAGCTCCCTCAACCACATAAGGAGCTAAAACAAATTCATCACCCCAGTCAATACAATCTGGTTCAAAAGTAAGATTTGCAGGCAAACCAAATACTGAAAAATTGGAACTGAATGATTTTGTAGCATACATATTATCTCCAGAATATGTGGCATTTAGAACATAGTTTCCACGAGGTAAATTAGGGATTAATAAGTTAATAGATTCACCTTTACCAATGAGATTAATTTGAGAATTAAAGACTGATTCATTTAATTCATTATAGATATCTACATTAATTATACCATCATAACTTTCATGAAAATCAATTGTAACATTTAAAAGTTCGAATATTATAGTATTATTTACATTTACATTTAAATTAGAACTATATTTGTTAGGGATATATAAGAATCTATTATAATTAGTTTTTTCTCCATTAAATGTGAAATGGGCATCGGAATAACCATAATTGGAATTATAATAATTTGGATATTTACTTTTAAAGTAAATTGCATCCCCATATGTTGCAACATTATTGTTATGAAAATCAACATAATATAACATATTTATTGAATTAACATATATCGCACCACCATAAGTAGCAGCATTATTATAAAAATCAGCTCCTATGAATTTATATGCACTAGATATATAAATGCCTCCACCATATTTAGCATGATTACTATCAAAAATTAAATAATCATAAATAGATACATGATTTCCATTAACGTATGCCCCACCACCTGAAACAGAAGCAGTATTACTAATGAAAGTAGTATTTCTAAGTGTTCCATAATCTGAATCGTTAGGACAATTTAGATTTAGTCCCCCACCATAATCAGCGCGATTATTTGTAAAATTCGAATCATAAATAGATGCTGCATTTTGAGAATATACCGCACCTCCACGATATGCTACATTATTATCAAATCTTGAATTTGAAATAAAGAATACACTTTCAACAACTGAACAAATTGCGCCTCCAGATTTATTTGCAGCATTATTTAAAAAAGTACAATTTTCTATAGTGCCCCAAGTACCCGTCCAGTAAATGGCTCCCCCATTTTCTGAACTATAACCATTTTTAAAAATAATGTTCTTTAAAGTAACATCTTGTGAAGTAACTTTAAATATCCTACTTAATTGACTTCCATCAATACTATGGCCTTGACCATCAATAGTAAAACCTCTTGTTTTAATTGTAATACCATTTTTATAAGTCGAATCTTTAGCGGAATTATATTTATAATCTTTATCTAATACTAACTCCGTTCCTGTAATTTGTCCAGCCAAATCTGTAAAAGTTCCTGGTGTCGCACTTAATTCATCTTCTTCTGTTGCAGCAACATCATCTAATTGCTCTTCAACCGTAAAAATATTATTATTTTCATCATCTATTTCAATTAAATCTATATTTTGATTTTCATTTGCTCTCATAGTTTCATTTACATCAACTGCTACCACACTAGCAATGCTGAACAAACAAACCAGTAAACAAATGAATATAAAACTCTTTTTGTATCTCATAGTATTGCTCCCAATTTTTTATTAATTAGTATATATTTATGTTTAACTTGTATATTTAATAGTTTCCAAAAGAGTAAACATCAAAATACTGAAAGAAACACATTATAATTAGGATACTTGATGATAAAACTTATATAATTATGAATCAATACTGCAAGTAAAAAATAGTATCATATAAAAGTCCATATAATCAACATGTTACTGTACATGCACAAACTAAAAAAAAAGAAGAAATAAATGTAGACAAAATATCTACATTACTTTAAAATATTTTTACAAGTTTTAATTAATAACTACATCCTGTTTCTTAGCAATTTTGTATCCGTATCTATATGTCCAACTACTACACCATCTTGAGTTGTTGTATCAACTACAACATCTGCTTTAATATGATATGAATCAGTATTACGATTAATGTTGCCTATATTTGTATATTTAAAAAATAATTCATATTGATAATCCTTTAATAAAGAATTAGCTTGATCTAATACAATATTATCTGCATCACTATTATGATAAGCAAGATTTACCGTATCCCACTTATATGTTTGATCAGGATATTTAATTTCAACATTTTTTAAATATACATCATTAACGTGATCTATATCTGTGGTAGGGACCAAAACAATAGTAAATTTATCAAATTGTGGAAATTGTTCCAAACCAACTTCTTTAACATTCACATCATCTCCAAACCAACCAGCACTTACGCTTGCTACAGATAGTGAAGCAACAAGTGCAATAATTAATATTATAACTATTTTGCGCATGTTTATCATTCTCCTAAGTAGTTATTTATAATTCCTAAATGAATTTTATCTTTAAGATACGCATTACCAACGTACGCAATAACAACACCGATAACTATCAATATTAAAGCTTGATTACCTATAAAAGTATCAAACCAGAACGCAAACTGTCTACCCATAAACATGGATACAATACTTGATTCTAAAAGCCCAGTCAATAAACCAACAAATAAACCCATAATTATTGCTTCAGTTTTATCTTTCATGTGTGCTGACAATAATCCAACAGCAATAATAACCCCAATTATAAAGCTGAGCCAAGTTAAACCAGTATCAGTGTAGTATATAGATGTACTGATTGTTCCCCATGTTAAATTTAAGAATATGATTCCGATTATTAATGCAATGATTAATCCAACAACCCCAAACTTAAGAATATTTGCAAAGTTAAGATTGCTAAAATCAAATCCATTAGTTTTAGAATCATTTTTAGCTTTATCAACTTTAACAGTAGCAGTTTTATCATTACTTACCACATCATCAACTTTGGCACCACAAGATGCGCAAAATTTCGCAGAAACGTCCATTTCTGCACCGCATTGATCGCAAAACTTTTTTGACATTTTATTTTTTCACCTCTCTGATATTGTTCGTTCTTATTAAAATGATATTAAATCAATACTACATCGTTACTAATACACTATTTATTTATGCTGTAATATAAAGTTATATGAATACTGACAAGCATGACTTTATTCGAGCCCTTTCGTATGTGAAGCGAAGTAGTAACAGGCGAGATGTTGTAAATATTATTAATAAATCATTATTAATGCCTTCCGAGATTGCGAAGATAATGGATCTACGAGTAAATCAGATAAGTGCCATATTATCAGATTTAAAGAAAGAAAATATAGTAGTTTGCATAAATGAACATGAAAAAGTCGGGAGACTTTATGAACTCACACCATTGGGATTAGAAATCTATTACTACTTAAAAGAAATGGAGCAGGAATAAAACCTGCAATCCTTAATAATCATAGCCACATTTAGCACAACACTCCCTATACAATCGATTAAATTCCACTTCTCCCATTTCCTTTCTAGTATCGGCGTTCAACTTGACTTTATAATATTCAGCATAGCTAGTCATCTGCCAATCATTTTGGCGTAAAACAGGTTTTCCTGCAAGATAATCACCAAAAATTGTAGTTTTCACTATTTTATTGACTCTACGTTGATGTTCACCCTTAGGCATGCCCATCCAGTGCTCTACAACAAATATTCGTGTTTTTGAACTGCTAAGATAAGGTATCTCATTGTTCTTACGCTGTTTTAGATTTTTGTCATACATTTTAGAGTCATGACTACCTGTTTTGACCTTTTCATGCCTTGATTCTATCTGATTTGAAACAGTCTTACGCCAATTTTCTTTAAATTTACTTACATCACTAGGATTGTTAGCATACTTTTTAACATACTCGATAACCCTATGTGGCGGCTCAGAAAATGGAAGAATTCCTTTCTTATTGGGATAGATACCATGTCTTTTAGCTATACGTAAGATGTCTGTTGTATCAATACCATGATATGCTACTTTTTTGTCAAATTCTTCCTCTCCTTTAAAGCTCATACCGCCTTTTGCTACATGAGCACATTCAGCTATTCCTTTGGCTAATGCCATACCTATTAACAAACTTAAAACCATTTTAAATCACATCATTTTTATTTTAATTAATTTTGGTGATGGTAATGGTGCAATTACTTAATACATATCAATTCCACATTTCCTAGCGCAAGCTTTGTAAAGTTTTTCAGATTCAAAATGTCGAACACCATGTAACGCCCAAACATGTAATCTTCCAGATCTGTTATTTTCAATAACCGCTTTACCAGGCTTAGGTGCAATATCCTTCAAAACAGTCACTGAATATAACCTTTCGATTAATTCATCATGAGATATTGGAATGCCGATAACACGCTTTCTGAAAGTTATTAACTCGTCTGAAAGATTTAATGAATTAACAACTTCATGATATTCATTATTCCATATTTCTTTTTGTTTTGCAAGTTCCTGTTCTCTTACAGTATTATACACTTCACAAAATTTATCAAAATCAGAAATTTCTGTGAGCGGCTCCTGCATAATAAATTCATAAGCCCTGTCCATACCCTTTTCAGGTAAGACTTCTGTATCTTCACCACCTATGAGACTTGGATAAGATACACGTCTAATCCTGCAAATCAAGCATATTAAGTCAAAATCTCTTTCAACATCAAGTGGACCACGTTTCTTGAGTTCCTTCTCCAACATGAATGTCTTTGTGTCACTCGCAACAGCTTTTAAACCATAAGCAGACGCTAAACCTACTAATGCAAAACCTAATAACATATTTATCACTTTTCCTTTTATTATTAATCAAATAGGTGATGGTAAAATGGTTAATTCAGACCATAGTGAAATATGGCCTGTTATCAATAATGATTAAATCAAATACACCATTTGAGCATTGTTCGCGCTCCCATATCAAGCGGCTTGAAGCTTCTTGAGATGTAGTGTAGTAGTAATCAAAAATTTTCCAACTTTGATCTTCAAATTCTTCAATCATAAAGGATACTTCGTATCCAGTACGTGGATTTATTGTAATGCGGAATTTTTTCATTTAAATTACCTCCTTCATAATAAACGTTCTACCAAATCACGTTGGCACAGATAATAGAGTTCTGCAGCAGCACGATCTTGCAATTCATATTTGCAGTCATTCTCAAACTCTCTGAACTCTTCTAAATCGATAGAAAACGGGATTTGCAGTTCGCATGCGATTTCCATCATTTTAGAGAGGTATTCTCTGGAACTATCATCCCTATCAAATTCATCGAGCCAACGACCTACATGAACACCATAGGCGTTTTCAAGTTCAATTAACAATTTTAAAGCTTCTTTTCTTTGCATAATATCACCTCATTATTCAGTATAGTCCACAAACAAACCTGCGTCTTGTTCAGCTGGTTGTATGTAAAGACAAAAATTGTTTTGCCAAGCAAATTGCACAGCTTCTTCAAGAGTGCAATATTTGCATTTTCTGTCTTCTGGACGGCCTTCACCAGTCCACCATTCAAGTAGTCCACCGTCTTCGTACCAAGTAACGTCTGTTGTACTAAATCTCATCCTAATCTCTCCAAAATTTCATTCCTTCTTTCTAAAAACATCTCATTTGCTTTATTATGCCATTTAACGAATAAATCCATTTGTTCATCCACATATAACTCCTCAATATCTATATCTTCACAAATACCAAAGCCAAAATCACCATCCAGCTCAGCAAATTCATATAGATTTTCTTTTTCAGAGTAAGTCATTGCAGCGAGCAATGTAACAGCTACAAATTCATTTACTTGAGTTTCTGCGTCCATTTTTTTCACCTTTTAAAATAAATATAGATTTTTAAGACCCTCACAGGTCATTTCAACAACAATTATATTATCCAATTTTGCAGAGCACCAAGCTCAAATCTACGAGCTTCAATCATTCTCTGATGGACGGTTTCATCTGTTTTCTCAATTGGTGTTGGTCGGCTGAAGATATAATCAGTTATGCGATTTTTCTTTTGCTCGTACTCTTCAGTTGATTCGTAGTTCAACACGTTCTTTAATTTGGCGAACTCCCTCACTATTAAAAGCTTTTCCACATCTAAAAAATATCTCCAAGCCATATGATCATAAGGATAGTAATCTGCCTCAAAGATATGGCCTGCTCGAAGTTTGTATCCGTTCATCATACCATTCACTTTGCGCGGATTCAAAACAAGGATTACCATATGTTTTATCAAAGATACAACTTCAGTTATTGAAGCATCTTCAATATGGATTGATTCTATTACATCTGCTTGTTCATCCAGACAATACACCATGTGGTTTGTATTGTCAGATATAACCATGACACACATGGTGTCGTTTGGAAGTGGTATTCTTTCTAACCTCATAATATCACCTAAAAAATAATTACAGCAGTTTTTAAGGAGGATGCTTAGCCTCCATAGTTCAACAACTCATTCCCAAATCATGTCATCAAGTATTTGTGATTTAGGAAGTTCGGAAGGATTGAAAGCATACTGGCCAAATCTCATACATTTAACAGCAGGAATGAACCTTCTTGTTTCTGAAAATCCATGTCCTTTAATTAGGACAATGCTTTCATCTTCGATTAACATTTCACATTCAATACAATTGTTACAACAGTTTCTTTTCATGATAAAAACCTCCAAATATTTTAGTGGTGATATAGGTAAAGTAAAAATTAGAATAAGAAATAGTGAAGGTAATGTTAAACAACATCATCCTTCAAGTAAACCACATAGGTCAAGATCATCTATGATTTCCTGAGCAACTCGAATCAATTTAGAGCCCTTATTCTTGATGAGCTCGTGACTGTTGTTACCTGCCCAAGACCTGATGTATGCAGCAGACTCATCATTCTGAATACCAATGGCAGCCGAAATCATATAGGATATCGCTTCAGCTTCAAGTTCCTTTGTAGCACTTGTTAGTTCATTCCTGTCGGAATCAAAGTGCAATTTGTAATGGGCCATCTCATGGAACAGAACACAGATCTTCTGAGCGTCTGGAATGTACTGACTAACCCAGATTTTCTTTCCATCAGTATAACCACGAGTCAATTGTTTGTTGGATTCAATTACTGGAATGACACATCTAGCAACTACATCTGCAAAGGTAATGTCACCATCATACTTTACATAATTTGGTTCAAATTTTTCACCTTCAGTTTGGCTTAAATCAAAAACAGGGACTTTTTTGAACCACATTTTTCTTTCTAGAGTTCCGTCCTCTCGTTCTTTGTCGAAAAAGATAGGTGCTAAGATATATAAAGCTTTTTCATGACGGCGTACGTTTCTAGAAACTTTACCCCAACGTTTGTATGGTGCAAGCAATTCAGTGGTCTCACCAGTTCTTCTGTAAAGCTGTGCATCTGCCAATAAGATATTATTGATGCTGTAATTGTGGAATTCTCCATCAATCAGTTTTTGAGTATGTTTTCTCATGATTTCATCCATCTTGTCAGTGTCCAAAATTAATGAATCACAGAGTGCCATTTGTTCTTTTCTAAGTTCTTTAACAGTTATTTTTGCCATAATATCACCTAATTTAATTGTTTTTAAGCAGTTTTGAGACTTACTTAGGTCTTGTTCAACTATCAAATACACTTAACGCCGTTATATTAATGAGGTATAAAAAAACAATTACCTCATTGCAAATCTTCAACTATACAGTATCCTGCTTTCCAGCAAATGCCGTGAGCATAGGGACATTCTTCGCAATTTGATGTGTCTACATCATAGTCATCAAAATTTGGTAGCTCAAAGCGTCTATCAAAGCTCATTCTAATTCACCCCCTAGTTTTTCTTCGATTGCTCCTTCCATGATTGTCATTTCCTCATAGATGTCATCACCATTGTAGTAATATTCAGCATCAATTTGCTTGGCCAGTTTCTTCAGAGATTGCAAATAAATAATATCAAATTCTTTACTTGATCTTCTAAAACCCGCAGTCATTTTGTCATGATTTCTTTTCCAGTAACTGAATTTGTTAAAGACAGCAGTTTCAACAGTTCCAACACTCAACTGGACAATATGTTCCCACTCGTATCTATCATAGTTCACTTGTAGGGCAATGTCGGAATGGAACTCTTGAATCCTTACAGCAGGATATTCAAATCTTACAACTTGAAGGAAATCAATGTCTATAATTGAAAGGAAATCATCATATCCTTCATCGTTGCAGGGGCAGGTAAAGGCCAATTCAAGATACTGATTGTCAGCACTTTCAAGAGTTACACCAAAATGTGCCAAATGTTTTCTACTGCTGTTTTCAATGAAGCAACAAGCTTCTTTCCATAATTGATTTTGCAATTCTTTATTCATTTCTTGCATAATATCAACTCCAATTATTTTTTAACAGTTAAATTATCCTCTTCAAGATAATCCTGCATTCGTTCATCAACTAATTCTCTAATCTTTTCAAGTTCTGATTCAAAATAATCATTGACAAACTCACAAAGAAGTTCTTCATCATACACTTGACCAGCTCTTTGAGAAACAATATCAGCAACTATTTCATTTGCTACATAATTTCTCTTCAAAGTGTAATCGAGTTGGATTTCAACTTCGCGGTCATTTGTACCAAAGATTGTATCAAAACCTGATTCATCTGCACTTAAATGGAAAGTATCAATCACTGAAATCTCTCCATCAAAGTTGTTTTCATATAGATCTGCTGCTCCAAGAACAACAGAATTCTCATCGATTATTTTTACTATCATAGACTTTACCTCCAAAAAATCTTCGATTAAAAAAGGAGCAGTTTTAGGTCTTGCTCCAGGACCAAATTCAACAACAAGTTACAATTAGACAGATACAACAGCATACTCTCCATAGACAATCTTTTCAATCATTACAGTGCCATCAAAAGACCTACCTTTAAGGACTTTGCTGTCATAGTATGGAATGTCATTATCCAAACAGTACTGCTTCTTTTTATTTGATGGAAAAACACCAACCCTGTAGTCTCCAGATTTAAGATACAAAGCTGTACCTTTCGCACCCTCAAAAATAGGCTCCTCAGCAATTGATAAATCATAACCTAAGTGATCTTGACCATCAAAGTGGCTTAATCCTACCACAGAATAAAGAACTCTACCATTAGAAGTTGTAGATGGAGAAGAATCTTCCCCACCAACAGTTACAAACACTTTTAAACTATCCAGTTCATCTTGCAAATTTGAAACCAATACCTTAAGAGCATCAATCTCTGATTTTAAAGCTGCAACTTCACTAATTTCAGGAACTGATATTTCATCGGAGTTTAAATACTTAAACTTATTTTCATGAACTTCCAAGTACAGACAACTTGAATAAGCTCTCATAACTTCTGCATAGAATTCTTTATCAGTGAAATCAATTTCACCTTTGAGCTCAGAAGCACTGATGTTACCATTCCTCCTATTATTCGGGCTTAAAGTTCTTTCAGAGTTAGCTACATGGCCGACAATTTCATGATCTAAATTGTAGACAGCAACCGCATCTTTATCAAACTTGTTATCCATATCTGCTTTCAACACTACTTGTTCACCAGCTTTAACGTCACTTTGTGGATGATTAAAGCTTAATCCAACACATTTGACTTGATAGATTTTTTCCATTGAAATTACCTCCTTAAATACCTAATTCTTCAAAATCGATAGTTGAAACTTTCATTTCAACCTCGTTCAAAAACTCTTTGTGAGCAACATAAAATTCAACATCAAAAGACTCTAAACTTGAAATAAAGTTATTTCCTTCCATAATATCACCATTTAAAAATAGAAAGTGGAGTTTTTAGATTTTAGCCCCACAATTGCCACAATAATTGTGGCTTTCAGTTTTAACAAAGTATGCGCCGCATTCACAGGTGTAAGCACCTGTGATCCTGTAACCGAGAGTGTAGCTGCAATCGTAATAGCCATAATCAGTTCCGACGTAATCTTCGACATATAATATTTCGACGTTGACATTTTCAAGGACGTCTTCAATGTCTAAAATGTCGTCGATGAAGGTTTCAGCAATTTCGTCGAATGTTATTTCAGGATGAAGGTTCATTGCGGTGTCAATTTGTGGAAGAACTTCTTCCTTATACTCTTGGCTGTCGGTTAAGCCAAGCTCAATTAGAGCTTCGAAGAGCTCAGTTGCGTTCATCATACTAATTTCTTCATTTGGATTTACTTTTTTATGTTCAAAATACATTTATATCACCTATTTCGATTTAACGCTTGATATATAACGTAACAAACCTCACAAAAACTGAGAGATAAGCACGCAGCATATATACCAATCATCGCCTACAAACCAAGTGTTTCTAACGAAAGAGACCTCTAAAGAGTGTCCTACGAAAAAATAGAGAATATTATTCAAGTTTTACTGTCCTACGATGCTGGAAAAATTTAGTTCTTTATATAGTACAGAAAACTACGTAGTATTATGAAATTAAAAGAAAATAATGAAGATAAATCTTCAGTAAAAACAAGTAATACGCTTGATTACACAATCAAGCCAATGAGCGTAAAATTAACGCCAAAAGTAGAAGAAATGCTGAACTATATCGCCGACCAGACTCAGATGAGCAGATCCAACATAGTCCGATATAGCATCACAGAATTATACAGAAAACTAATAGCAGAAAAAGATAATGAAACTAAGTGAAGGAGGAAATAAAAATGGAATTAAGCAATTCATTAAACCAAAGAATTGATAACATGAGATCAGGTCAAAAGAAAGAATTATGGGAACAATTACGAGAAAGTGAAAGAGTATACACATATATTCCTCCAGTATATAAAATAAACGAACAATCAAGAGATTTTAAATCCTATATGAGTTTTAAATCCATAGAAGGTTTAGAGGGAATGTTACGATATTACAGACATGTACAAGGAATATATAATTATTATGATTTTATATTAACACCAATTTTCTTTGAGGACAATATTCATGTGAATGAAATAGATATCCTACACGTAAGCGATAAGTCCCGCAAACAAATTGATACTATGTGCAATAGGTTGTCAAAGAAGATAGAAAAGTCTCGGTAAGAATAATATGTTATGCTTAACAAAGTAAGAGGTTTATTTCGAGATTTTAAAAAAAAAGATTTACTAATAAAATTGATATGAAACATTTAAATCTGGAGTACCAGTTTCAAGCATAGTTACAAAACATATATCTAAAACAGCATCAGGAGTTATGAAACCTTGTGATCCATCAGATAATAAATAATCAATGTAATTTTTGATATTGGACTCCAATTTTAAAGAATCAAGAGAATAATATTCAATAATACCCCTATTAGAAAGAATAGAGATAATGTCCTCAACTTGTCTGCTTTCGGTTAACGGCATTATTTCTATGTTTTTATCCATACATGAGAGAATATCTTCCTTCAAATAACCTTTCATCATCAGGCAATCAAGATATCTTTCAGAATCCTTGAAATATCCCATAGAATTATCTTCATAAGCAAAATCTAACAGTTGACGCATATCAAATTCAGTAGTATTTGCACTATTCAATCTAGAACTGACATGAGAACTGACAATATTAGTTACATCAACATCTGTGTAATCTCTCTTAACATTATCTTTCATGCGCAGTTTTACACGTGCATCAAAGTCTTTCTCAAAAGATTTATCAATATCTTTTTCATCTGATGTACCATAATCAGTTTTACGCGCCCAACCTGGCACAATTGAATCGTAATTCTTGGCTATTACATGAGGAAGCACCCGACTATAATCCCATAATAAAGCATTCGGATTTGAGCGAAATTCTTTAAAATATGGTTCATCTTTAGGGATGCCTTTCCTGAATAGCTTTAATGTTTGAACCTTACGTTTGCTAAACTTTTGATGCTTATAAGTGTATGTTTTACCCCCATAATCAGGTAAGAAATCTATACACTGCTTTTCAAAGAAATTTTGTAGGTCTTTCGCACCGAAAGCATGTGACGCTGGCAATCTATGTGTAATATGGTTATATGATTCCATTTCTGTCAATTTTTTACTAATGTTAAAATTTTCAGATAAACTTGTTGTAGAGATTTTAAATAATTTGTCTGATGGCTCAATATATTCATCATCACATAATCTCTCTTTTAAATGTAGAAATGTATAAAATAAAGATTCTGGGCTGGAAAAATTAACCTGATATGTATCTTCGGTTACATCTTCCCATCTTGGAATTATATTATCAGGATTTCGACGTAACAACATGTCTAACATACCTCCACATTCATCTAAATTATCAATTGATGTAATGTTGCATGAAAGTAATAAATCATTGATGGTTAAATTTTCCACACGAGTTCTTGACATTCCCGATGATAAAATTAATGTCATACATGCTTTAGCTGCCATATTAGAGCACATTGTCAGCAATGAATAAATTTCTCTCAACTCTACGACTTGAATTTCTTCAATCATATTAAAAATTATGGCTCCCGATTATATTTAACATTTATGTCGGAAATCTCGGCAAAAATTTAAGAAAGTTCTATGACAAACAACAAAAATCTTAAAAATTTTAACGGTTAAAACGACAATTATTTACGAAAAAAAGAATTTATAATAAGTTATACAGCAAATAAAAAGATTTAAATACTCCAAGTATTATATAACTACTCATGAAGCTTACA
Source organism: Methanobrevibacter thaueri (assembly GCF_003111625.1). NCBI lineage: Archaea > Methanobacteriati > Methanobacteriota > Methanobacteria > Methanobacteriales > Methanobacteriaceae > Methanobrevibacter > Methanobrevibacter thaueri. The sequence goes on from NZ_MZGS01000016.1 coordinate 72,066, forward strand.
AATAAGAAATAAGCTTCAAAATAATTGGAGAAATTTTTATGACCAACCCTAGCAATTATTCGAAAACGCCAATAACGGTGAAAAAGACGAAAGAGATGGATTATATGCTCAGGTATTTGGAAGACAAGCTTCTTCTAAATCCAACAGCAGTAATGCGATACTGCCTGGCCAGAGTATATGAGGAAGAACGCAAAAAAGACAAAGGAGGAAAAGAATATGGTAGAAAATCATAAAACAAAAAAAAGCCGAAATATCTTGAAAGAACTTGAAAATTCAATGGTTGGATTTATCGAAAACAACAGACACGTTAGAGTAATGGGAGGAAACATGGTATCTATATTTAATATACTATTAAAAAACATTATCCTCCCCAAATCAAAGAAAGGAACAAAACTAACAGAGTCTGAAATTAAAGAGATATATTTTAGATATATCTACTGTAAAACTGCATTGTTTACAATGTTGCAGATGAACGCCGAACTGCTGGAAGATGAAATGGAAAAGCTTGAAGAGGATATTAATAATCTAATTGATTTAAACGATATTAACATCACAAAAAAAGATGGTAAGAAATTTTGTGACACTCCTGCAGCGATCTCTTTAGATTTTGAAGCAGATTATAGTTATTTAGAGGGCAGGTGATATGAATGTTTAAGAAAAATAAAGAATGTCGTTTAAGAGACTTACTCAAGAACTCCCAATCTTACTATACACGACAATTTGTAAGAACTGGAGCGACAGACGAACGTATAAGAGTAGCAACATGGTTACAAGACTACAATATATGGAGGAATAATAATGGAAAGAATTGAGGGTAAATTATTAGATTTAGAAAGTAGGAGCAAATCTTTGGATTATACAAAATCAAAATATATGCTCATTGGAGATAATTTATTAGATAGTATCAGCAGACATGATGAAAATATGGATCCAGAACTTCAGGAATCCATGATGTTTGAAATAAATGAACTCATTAATCTAAAAGATGACCTAATATTGGATTTAATTGAATTTGCCAATCATGTTGCAAAATTAAATGTAGAATTAGAAAAAAATACTTCAGATGATCATTTGGATAATAAAAATTATTATGTTCTGCCATTACAGAACAGAACTCAACTTATAAATAAGTTAAATAGTGAGTACATTCTTTCAGCGAAAAGATACCTCTATTATAAGTGTTATTTAGATAATCCAAAGGAAATTCCTCTTCATGATGAAGCTATTAAAACAATTAAAAGCAATTATGAGCAATCTAAAAAATCATTAGTGAAAGAATTAAAATGTTACATCAGATACATTGAGTCCATTGATGCCGATTTAGCAGAATTTAACAAAGACAATGAGACTTCAAAACATATTAAGCCGAATAAAGGAGGTAGATACGATGGCTAGAGTAATGCTTAAACCTAAAAGTAAATATCAAAAATACTTCAATCCTAAACGAATAGGAGAAAATGTTCAAGGAAACATCATCAATCAGGTTGAAGATGAGTATGGTAACACCTGCTTAGTTTTAGATGTAGGAACTGATGAAAATGGAGATATAAAAACTACAACTCTCCCAGCACATCAATCACTAATGGACTACTATGACCAATTAGAAATGGGCGACTATATCTATGTCGAATTAGTAGACTTAGTTGAAAGAAAAGACAGGGAATATCCCATAAAGATATATGCTGTCGGAATAGAAGAAGATAAAAAGAAAGAGGTGTAAAATATGCAAGAAATCAATTTAGTAATGTTCCAATTTTCTGAGGATACTCCATTTCAGTTCTATTGGAACCCTATGATTATTGGAGAAACTATAACTGGCCACATATATATGATTAGCACTGATGAATATGGTGCAGAGATAATTATACTAAAAATTAAAGATCCTTACTATGATATAAAATATCTCGTTAGGATTCCGCCACATCCAAGCATTATGGAATGTTATTCTAACATTAACATTGGCGATTATCTGAAAATCCAGTATGTTAATAAGGTGCCTGGTGTTGATAGCTTTGATGAAAAAATTTTTAATATCAAGGTGAATTGTAATAAATAGAATATGAAAGTAGTTATAAGATAAGTGAGCTCCTTACAACTACTATAAGTTAATACCATATAATTATTAGTAGTTTCAAGTTAATATATTTATCTTATTTTCTTTATTTTTTTAAGAGAGGTTCAAATGAGCGATAATAATTTAAAAAGTATTACATTTGATGAACTTTTAAATAACATTAATCTTATTGTATTAAAAGATTCAGAATCCGTGAAAAAGAAAAAAGCAAAATCAGACGGTAAGGAACATTTTGGCAAAGAACCTTTAGCAAACTGGGAGTATTGCCCAGAGGATTACAAAGGATTTGAGGATACAAAATATGGAACTGCTTTTCAATGCTGTTATATTAAAAGTTTAAGCCTGTTTTTTATAGTCATTGACATCGATGTCCATAATCCTGACACTGATATTCCATTAAATAATATAGAGTCAGCAATCCCTGATAAATACAAAGACACATATATAGTGAACACCCCAAGTGGAGGTAGGCACTATTACTATTTATCAGAAAAACCACCAGAACTGAGCACAAACTCTATTAACATTGATTATAAGTCCATATTTAAAAGAGATGTTGAAAAACAACAGAATGGCACCTATATCAACAATGGAAATGGCGGTTATGTTGTAGCTTCCTTTAGATGGGACAAAGACGGCGATAAAAAAGAGCACTATGTACATAATTCTTCATCAAATGATGAAATTTTAATAGTCCATAACACTGATGATATTATTAGAAGCATTTATGAGTCATTATACCAAAGCGGAGATATAAATGACGATATTTATAATGCTTTTAATGGAATAAAAACTGAAAAGGTGCATAATATTGTTTTACATGAGATACAAGTATACTTGGACGATTTGGACAATATACCAAAGCTTAAAGGAATACAAAAAGATGGTGCTGCATATGAACAGAATGGTTTAAGGTATGATTCTAATGGAGTGATTCTTTTAAAAGAACATAATGGTCTTGAGCTCATCACACAAAAAGTTGCAGAAATAATCTCATCAACACATGGCAAACATAATGATGTACTTTTAGCACTTGAAGGCGGGCTAGATCATTATGGTTTTAACGAAGATCAAAGACGAAAAATTCTTTTTGATGCATTAATCCTTGCAGACGATTATAATTCAGGACATAGAGCTCAAATTGAAAGCAGCATAAATAAAGATAAAAATAATGTAAGAAAAAAAGGTTTTCAGCATTTGGAAAAGAATTATCCGCAATTAAAAGAGCAATTAAATGTTATTTATAACATCAAACATTTATTTTGGAGAATGCATGACTCTGTTGATTATAAACTTATGGAAATACCTTATCTGGAATTAGTTAACACATTATCCAAATATATTCAGGAACGAGAGGAGCAAAAGGAAAAAGAAATAGAAGAAAAAAAAGATATTCCTCTTATCCTGGATTCATATTTGAAAATGATGGGCGTAAATGTTCATGAAAGATATAAATTACTTAAAAAAATCAATGGAGTATTTTGCGGAAATATTCTAGTAAAGTTTATCCAAAATGAACTTGAATGTTCCAATAATCCTAAAAAAGAGCATGCTTTATTGACAAATAAAGGAATTAACTTAGGAAGTGCCAATAATATCATTAAACAACTAGACGGTGAAAAAAGACGCAAATTAACCAAACGGGCATACTCTTTAGAGATTCAATTATCTTTAATTGAATATGGTGGAAATTATCCTAAAATACAGCCATTAATCAATTTAGTTGAAAGGCCAGCAAGATTAGAGCCTTATAAACGCAGACAAATCGCAAATAGTTTTTTAAGACAGCACGACTATTTAAAAAAGACAAAAGATAATAGCTACATTTTTGATGATGTAGAAACCAATTCATATATTCAAGTTGACGCCAACAAGCTTGGAAATTACCTATCTCGCAAATATCCAATCCTACAATTAGGAATAGAAAGCTCCGAACTGGAAACAATCCTTACCACCTCAGCTGAATTCGACGAACTACACAACGAATATTACATGTTCAATAACGGCATTCTAAACCTGCACGAAAGGTCATTTACTGAAACCACAGATTTCTCCAATTATTTCACAACAAAAAAGATGGACTGTAATTATTTAAGCAATAAAATAACAATAGACCCAATCAGAAGCAACCCCGCATGTTTGGTTGATCGAGTATTGCGAGAAATATTTATTCCAAACTACAGACAAAACGGAAAAGATTTATTTACAGGATATTATACTGATTTTCTACAACGCTTAGGATCCGCTTTCAATACAAGAATTAAAGAAAAGAAATTTCCATGCTATTACGGTTCTGGAGACAACGGTAAAGACATTATTATTGAGATATTAAAAATGGCATTCAGCGACAGATGCTTACTTGTAACAATGGAAATTCTACAAGACGAAAAAGCCGATTTATCCGAGTATGACGTAGTAATTATTGATGAATTGGATAAAAAAACGTTCAAAGATGCCATTGCATTTATTAAAAGGATTACAGGCGGTGAAGAAGAAGGAACTGCAAAAAGAAAGCATTACTCACATGAAGTATTCCGACCCAAAAATCCATCAGCATTCTTTTTATTCACAAATACTATTCCAGAAGTGCCACTTAGTGACAAAGCTTTCTACAGACGTGAAGATGCACTTGAATTAAAGAATAGATTCGTGGATAATCCTAAAAAAGATAAACTTGGAGAATATCAAGCAGACAGCTCACTAAAAGACAAGATTAAAAATGAAAAAGAAGACAGTTTGGAATGGCTAATAAACGCAAGCTTACAAGCATACTACAACTGTTTTGACGATGATGGATTTTTTAAAGGATTTATGATGGCACAAACCGCCGAAGAAACAATGATGATTGTAAGCAATACAGACACACTGACCAAATTCTTAAGAGAAAACTACGTTGTAGACGAAGAAAAGGTAGACACTGTAAGCAATGCAGAGTTAAGAGACAACTATCAAAATTACTGCAACAGAAACAACATAAGCTGCGATACAACAAAATTAGCACAAAATATGGGTAATACCGTCAAAAAAATCTTTGGTGACGTCAAAAAGAAAGCTACAAATGCCACGAGATACTTCTTAAAACCAAAAGATGAAACAGATCTACTAACCACATACTACATAAACAGCACAAAGCAATGGTGGCAAGTACAAGACCAAATGCCCGAAGCGACATTCGAGACACACAATAATGTATACAATAGGCTTGTGGAACTTGAAAAATCAAGCACATACCCGACAAAAAAACAATTGCTGGAAGAATTCCCAGTATATGATATCGAAGAAATTTTAGAGAATTTAGAAAAAGCAAATTTGATATTTAAAGGCAAAAAGCTGGAAGTTGATGAAAATGTGGAGACCTGAATGGACACTATGGATACCCACTTTTCAAGGTGTCCATAATTTCAGCCATATTTTCATGATTTTTCAAAACATTCTAATTCTTCTTATTTTTAACTATAACCCCCTAAAACTGCTTATTTTGATAACATTATATTGACTAAATTTTATGCAATATGGAGACATGGAGACTATGGACACCTTTTCTAAAAAGTTACCAACGTAAAATGAAAAATCGATGAGAATAATGATATTGGCCGCAAGTTGCTGAGTATTGTTGGGAAAAAGTGTCCATAGTGTCCATCTGTCCATTTTCACACCATTACTTGAAAGGCAGATACGGTTTCGGCGGCCCAATATAATCCGATACTAAATGCTATATGATGATTAGTATATTGTTTTGTTCGCACCTTAAACACTTGAGAAAGTTATGCTCGATTGCATGCTTGTTTGCATGGTGTGGCGTGGAAACGGCGCTTTTGCTAAACGGCAGGATTGCCTGCGAAATCGCATGAATTGTTCTTTTTGAGGTGTGGAAAGTCCATCGGTACCGTTTTTTATTTTATTGTTTTTTATCTGGGCGGAGGTTTTTCATATTTTCTTGATGGATAGTTTTTATTTCAGAACTTCAGGAATAAAACGCTTAGAAATGCCTTTTTTATAGGTGTGTGTATATTGATATAATCATCTTCATTTCCTTTTTACAAGCTTGTAAACATGTGTCAAATATTATGTAACCTTATGCAACCATGCATTTTCCATGACCTCAAACCATCAAATTTTTAAGAGATTCGTGTCGCAGAAAAACTACATGTTTCATGCTTGTGGGACATCACCAAAGAAACGCACGTTATTGTCGGAAGTAGTATTCCGACTGTGAAAATGCAGATTTGTGAACTTGGCCGAAATAGTATTTTTTTGGCGAAAAATATGTTCTCGCAAAGAGATTAAAAAAATAACGTGATAGTTTGAACAAGATTAACTTTAATTGATACTGTGAATCTGTAAGAAAATGTAGAAATTAATAATAATCAGCTACTCCATATCTAGAATCCTCTTCCACAGTTTGTACAGTATTTTTCCATACATAACACCACTAATAATACTATTTTTCTTTATCTTTTTCAATAATCAAATAACATCCTCTGAAATATGCATTTTTCACTCTATAAACAACATATGTGCTTGATTTTCCTAAATATTCTTTTTCAAACATTGCACTTATCATAGTTGCACATTTATACTTGTTTCTAATAGTTCAGTTAATTCTTTGTAGCTGTTACGTATTGTAATTTCAGAAACCCCTGCAATTTCTGCAACATCCCTTTGTGTTTTTCTTTCACCGAGTAAAACAGATGCGATATATACTGCAGCTGCAGCTACACCAGCAGGATTTCTACCTGAAGTCAAACCGTTATTCGATGCTTCTTCAATAATTTTAACAGCTTTGAATTGTGCTTTCTCTGATAATCCCAATTCATGGGCAATTTTTCTGGACTTTACTTTATATCCCTCAATAGATCTTCTGTTGTCTATGATTGTTTGACCCATGACAATGCCATTCTCTATCGTTATATGGATTTCTTTTTCATATAGCGTTTCGAAACCCAGATGAACGTATTGGAGAACTTTTCCTTCAGGAACTTTCAGGACTCCGCTGAACCATGTCGCATGAACAGGTTCTTTTTTGGTCATCCTCATGCGTCCCTCTAGGTCTTTTAGGTAGAACTTACCATCCTTGATTTCCCAAGTGCCTATATAGTTTCTCCAACATGCTGTGGATCCGATAGGAGAAGGTATTGTTTGACTGCCTTTGCGAAGCTTCTTTTTGTATTCATCGTGAAGCTCCTTCTTGAATTCTTTGAATTCTTCGCGGGAAAGTACAGTGATGATGTTTGGATCATCTATGAGGGGAGGGCAGGATTGCATCAATCTCCTCTTGCCGTTGAGAATTAGTTTTTCGGGCGTTTGTGCTGTCATAATCTCCTCTTTTTTTCTTCTATTTATTCATTATAATTGGAGTCTGCTTTGCTTGCCATAATGGGCATTTCTACATTTCTCTTTTTTAATTCCCTTTTAATAGATTTAATATGTCGTACTGCATGTTCTTTTTCTAAAGTATCCTGATTTTCTACAGCAATATTTTTATTTTTAATATAATTATACAATAATGTTAGTAATTCCTCATTGGTTTTATCAGAGTAATCAATAAACTCATCTTCACCTATAATTATTGCTCCTCCTCTTGGATTATAAATACCCAATGGAATTTTACCTGATCCATTTATTAATCCACGAATAAAGTCTTCGTCGGATTCTGGTGGTTCTGGTTCACCACCTAGATTTCCAGTCGGCGGTTGAGGTGGTTCTGGTGGTTCTGGTGGTTCTGGTGGTTCTGGTTCACCACCTAGATTTCCAGTCGGCGGTTGAGGTGGTTCTGGTGGTTCTGGTGGTTCTGGTGGTTCTGGTTCACCACCTAGATTTCCAGTCGGCGGTTGAGGAGCTGGTTTGACAACTAATTTAGTTCCACATCGTGTACAAAATTTATTCGAAGTATTTGCAAATGTTTTTTCACATTCTGGACAGTAATTTACGATTTCAGGTAATTTAGTCCCACATTGACCACAGTAGTTGTCATCATCAGAATAATGTTTTTTCCCGCAGTTTCTACAAATTTTCATAAAATGTTCATCATATTGTATTTTTTCAGTGATTTTATTTATTATCTGCGAATATAAATCATTATCTATTACAGAAGGAGACAATTCTGCACTTAAAGTAAAATCTTCAGCAGCGGTCTTAAGAATCAATTTATAATATTTAATAATTCCTCCGTCATTATAACCATCCCAGTGGACGGTTTCAATACTTTTTTTTATGGTTACAATGTCCTTATAAAAGATAACTGTTTCACTGATAACATCCTCCAAAAGAATGTAAAGGTCATGTAAAGTTATTAATGTTGGTATTTGGTCACATCTCCATACAGAGTTTCTTATTTCATTTTCTTTACTAAAAACATTTCTTTCATAAGTCATATTTTCACCTTTTAATCATTTTTTCTTTCATCCACAAGCCGTAGCATATCACCAGTCTTATCCCCGTACTTTTTTAGTTCCATTCCATAATTAATGCATCTTGTTACATCGCCTTTTGTTTAGGTAGCTGCAGTAAACATTGTTTGGTCATTTAATCATTGTATTACCTTTTAATTTGCAATATCATCACATCATACTTCTTAATATAATCTAATAATTGATTTTCATCAATGTTTTCTTTTTCTATAATTGTTTTCATACCTCTAGTACTGATTGTTTCTATTGTTAGTTTTTTATTCCACATATCATAGGTGATTGCAGCTTGAATTTCTAAATCAATTTCTGGAGGCATAAACATTATTAATCACTCCAATTTGATTTCAAAAGTAAGAGGTATATGATCACTAAATTCTATCCATTTATTGGCATCCCCAATTTGAAAAGCAGTGACAACATCTTTACCCGTATAAACATAATCGATGTGATATGGTTTTTCTAAATCCCAAGATTGATGAAATGTTGGCTGTGTTTCTTCGCCTTGTTCTTCTCCAGTTAATTTATGATATGCGCTAAATAATCCTTTGTTATTTAGTTTTCTGTTTAAATTTGTTTGGTCTTTAGCATTGCCTTCGCTGTCTTTAGCTTTGTGTTGGTCGTTCCATATTGCATTGCTGTTGAAATCACCGCACATGACAAGGTTCTCATCAAATAGATTAATATTTGCATCAAAATAGTCATGAATCATTTCAACATATTTATTCAATCCTTTTTCTTTATCTTCATCCATTGCCCAAACGGCTAATAAATTAAAACTATCATTAACTCTTACAGCAATAAAGTTTTTAAACTTATCATTTAAGCCTTCAATCGATTCCAATTTAATATTATCTTTCGCAAATATTCCTAATCCTTTCCAATGAATGTCTCCTGTCCAAAAGTAGTTATCTCCAGCAAATTCAACATATTCTTCTACTTTAGCTCTTGCAGGATCTTCACATTCACATATAACATATATGTCTGCATCTTCTTCAATGATTGAAGTGTATTTTTCTCTAAATTTACTTGCACAGTTCCAAGAAACGATTTTCATATTTAATCACCATCAATTAATTTTTTCTTCATCGCTGCGAACTCCTCATCCGTCAGCAAGCCTTTCTCATATAAATTAGCTAAACGCTCCAGCTCATCCATCAAAGATTTGCTTTCCTGCTTTGTTTCCTGTGGTTTTGCTGTTGCGTGTTCAAGACCCCAACCTACTTCCTCGTATTGAGCACCACAAGCTCTTTGGTTGATAATGTCAATAACATGTTGAACAACAAATTTTCTATATCCAATTTTTTCAAACTTGAACAGAATAAATATTTCCTGATTTTCAAGTAAAGTAATCACCAAATCATCTTCTTTTACTCTTTCAGCACCAACAACATTATCATAAGGTATTCTTAAGTCTTTACCTTCAAGAGTGGCATTTTTAAATACTAATCCTTTTTCTACAATTTGAAATAATGTTCTTAACGTTCTAAATTCTTCTTTTTGTTTAACACCACTGGCGGCAGCTAAACCTATTAAACCAAAAGCTAAAGTTGCTACTCCTCTTGCGGCTCCACTATGAGTTCCGATCTTTAGTTGTTTATCTGGAAATGTTACTAAAGCAGAAATACCTTCAAAAATATTATATTCCATCAAAGCTTCTTCTTTAATTTCCTCATCCGATTTTTTAAAATTATCCAACAATCCCATAAAAATCAATTAGTATGTCTATTCAACAAAGATAATATAAGTTGTGGATTAAATGTGGTTTGATACATACCTGCTAATACATAACATCATTCTTGCTTACTTGCCTTCTCCATTTAGGCCGAAGGTGCTGTTATATGGAGGAGGTTTTGATTAAGTGGGCTAATCTACGGTCAGATATTCCATTAGCACATCTTGAACCATGTTATCTTTATCCTCATCAGTTAAATTATCAATATTGTCCTTATTCTTTTTGATAATATATAAAATGATATTGTTTAATGTTACTTCATCATCTTTAACCATATTCCAAAGGGTATCATTTGATTTTATTAACTCAAATAACTCAAATTGTAAAGTTAAATGTTTAGTTACAAATTCCACTTCATCTGGTGTTAATTCTTTTTTATCAAATAACTCAATTTCAGGATTTAAGGTATATTTTACTATAGATTTTTGGATTAATGAATTTAAATAAACATCATCATTTCTGAAGTTGGATTCATTTTCTATGGCAAATTCATATGCTAATTTACATAATATGCTACATTTTTTTCTTCCTATTGACACATCTTCTTCTTGATTTAGTATATTTTCTTTATAGTTATTATCAAAATATTCAAAGATAATTTTCTGAATATTACTTCTGTTCCTGTTAAATGATAGATTATCTACTTGTTCTTGTGTTTGATTAATTAATTTTGTAAGTTCTTCTATTTTTTTATCTTTTTCAGCATTCTGATTAGTTAAAGCTTCAATTTTTTTATCAGCTTCAGAAACTTTTTTATTCAATTCTTCTGTTTCTTTGTTTGTAACAATTTTTGTTTCTACATTATCTAATGACAGTGCATCATGAATATTATTAATATAAATTTCTTTTATTTCCTTTACTTTTTTCTTAACATAAGATTTATCATTAGGTAAACCATCTGAATGACCTTCTAACAAAGCACAAACTCTTATATCTCCACAATTTTTAGCTACAGTGCTAATAAAGTATTTTCTACAAGTGTGAGGGTGGAATCTAGGTATTTTTAATAGTTCATCAGTAAAATCTTCTTCACTGATTTTTCCATCTGCAATTTGTTGTTTAATTTGATTTTCTTTCCATAGATGAAATTTTTTATTTTTTTCACCCCATTGAGTTGCTACAGATGTAGGTTTCATAGGATTTACGTATTCTTCTCTTCTTGACCCAAACAAAGCCCATTTTTTACTAATTTTTAACTTTGAATCCTCATTCCTTTTTTTGTTTTTATTCGGAAGGTATTGATTTTTGATATGGCGCAAATATTGTAAAATTAAATTACTAGAATGAGTCGAATTGAATGTTATACACTTTACACCATGCCTTTCAGTTTTATGTGGTTCAAAAACCCATTGACCAATCATATCTTCAGGAGCATTATCAATAAAGTCCTCTACATCAACAAAATCATGATATTCCTCCGTTGCTTTCATAAAATCAGAAATGGACAAAGATAAAGCATCACCAATACGCATTCCTGTTGATGTTAGAAAATTTGCTAAAGAAATATGAACTAAAGACATATCTTGTAAAAGATAATTATAATCTTCTTTGGTCAATAAATACCAATCATCAGAATCATCTTCTAACTTTTTTATTTTAGGGATTAATACACCGAATTCTCGAAGAAAAGCAATTATCAAAGATCTTTGACCATTAATTGTAACATTTTTATTATTCCTTTGTCTACAATAATCAACAAATTGATTTAAATATTTATTTATCTTTGAATCTTTATTGTTTACATCAAATCTTATTTCCCTTATTCTCTCATTTCCATTTTCATCTGGAGGTAGTTTTTCTTTAGTTACAATATTTTGTTCATCAGTACAATCAGCAATAATTTCTCCAAGTGTTTTGTTAGTAGCTTCACAAAATTTAGTTAAAATATCAAAGTATTTTTCTGCAGTAGTTTCATTTCTTAAAGAATCAGAGATAAATAATTGATAATACTCATCATTTCTAACATCATATTCTTTATTCATGGAAGGTCCTCCTTTATCTAAAAATAATATTTATTTTAAAAGATATTTAAGATTTTCCTTCCTTCAAGTTAAGAATGGAAGAATTCCTCGAATTCCTCATCCTCCATAGGTTCCGGAGTTGATACGTTTTCATTATGCATAATGCTTGAAGCAAGGTCTCGGTATTCTTGCGCTTCTGCACTTTCAGGGTATTTTTCTACAACAGTCTTTGCATCTAATTCAGCATCTTGAATCAAATTACTTCTATGAATGGTGCCAATAACATGTGTTCCTATCTTTTCGGCAAAGTCGTTGACTATTTGCTCCTCATTATCCACATTCCTGCAGTTGCAGACAATACCGCTCAAGTTACCCTTAAGCTTCTTAACACCACGAACAATATTGTTTGCAGCATATAAAGCCATATATTCACCAGAAGTGACAATCAATACCTCATCAGCATATTTTTCACGCAAAGGCACTGAAAAACCGCCGCATACAACATCACCCAGCACGTCATATACTACAACATCCAAATCATCATCGAAAATGCCAAGCTGTTCAAGGTATTTCATGGCGACAATGACACCACGGCCGGCACATCCAACACCCGGCTCAGGTCCTCCGCTCTCTACGCATTGAATGTTCTTGAAACCTTGGAATACCAAATCTTCCTTTTCAGGGTTTCTATTGTCCCTTAATGTATTTACAACAGTTGGAATCCTCTTACCATATAATGTGCGTGTGGTGTCTGCCTTAGGATCGCATCCAATCACAAGACAGTTCAAATCGTCACTGCCCCATACGGCGGACAGGTTTGCCACAGTGGTACTCTTTCCAATTCCACCCTTTCCATAAATAGCTATTTTCTTAATCATCAATATTCCTCTCAACTAGTTTATAGACAAAATCATTTTCACGGACCTTTGTAGGCATTGCTATTGCAACGTTTGAGCCCTTTTCAACATAATCAACCGATTTTCCTTCAATCTGCATGGAATCGATTGTATGGGTGATTGAGCCTGTGGTTTGGCCCTGTATTATAATCTTATCGCCAATCCTCAAATCATCCCAAATCCTAAGTTCAGCAGCCTTGACCTTATTGTAATAGTTTACGACCTGGCCTATGTCCCTTTTGATGTATTTTGACTGGTTGTCCTCACTCCTCTCAAATGGAGTGTTGAAATAAAAGTTTGTGTCAAATCCACGGTTGAAGACGCTTGTCAGCTCTTCCATCCATTCCGGCTTTACATTATACTCATCGGGATTCTCGCTATAGCTGTCAATGGCCTCACGATAGATTCCTGTAACCATGGCACCATAATCGGCACTTCTGGCCCTTCCCTCAATCTTGAATGAGGCAACTCCACTTTTCATGAGCTCGGGAATGTGTTCAATCATGCACATGTCCTTTGGTGAGAAGAAGTTGGTTCTGTAGCTTGCGTCATCGCTTCCGGTGACTATGAATCTTTCATCCTCAACATCCGAAAAGTTAACTACGTTGTCCTCTCCCTCTTCATATGTCAATGTCCAGTTCTTGCGGCATGGCTGCAGGCAATCACCGCAATTGGCGCTTCTGCCGTACAATCCATAGCTTAAAAAGCAACGCCCTGAAATGGCCATGCAAATCGCTCCATGCACAAATATCTCAGTTTCGATTGGGGATTTGCTGGTGATTTCAGTGATTTCTGACAGGGACAGTTCCCTTGATAGTATTGCCCTTTTCGCCCCTAACTTCTTAAGGGTCTTAAGGGTGTAAGAATTAGTTACATTTTCCTGAACGCTGATATGGGCCTCAAGACCGTGGGAAACGGTATCCTCAATCAGTCCGATGTCTGATAAAATAAGTCCGTCGATTTCAGATGAGGCAATCATCTCCAGATTTGACTCCAGTTCACATGCAAGCTTTTCATTCAGGATAATGTTAGTGCCCAGATAGGTTTTAGCTCCATACTCCTTGGCTATTCTTGCCACTTCACCTAAATCATCCAAGGAAAAGTTTTTGGCATTGGCCCTCATGTTATAGTCTTCAAGGCCAAAGTAAACAGCATCCGCACCGTTCTCCAAAACGGCACGAAGTGAAATGAAATTTCCGGCTGGAGCTAACAGTTCAACCATAAGTATCTAAGGCTTGTAATAGGTTTCAGCTTCAAGACCTTCAGGAATCTCTGTAGGGTATTTCTCGTTTACGCAACCCAGACACAGGTTTTCCTCAGGCATTCCAATAGCCTTGACCAAAGCAGGCAATGTGATGTATCCTAAAGAGTCAACACCCAGCTGCTCTCTGATTTCCTCGGTTGAGTAATTGGCTGCAATCAGTTCCTTTTTGGTTGCCATTGCAACGCCGTAGTAACATGGTGAAATGACAGGAGGACAACCTACTAAAAAGTGGATTTCTGCCGGTTCTGCCTCTTTTACCAAATCAAGCAATTGCTTTGAAGTGGTTCCGCGAACAATACTGTCATCTATCAAAATAATCTTTTTGCCTTTGAGGACTTTCTTAATAGGATTTAACTTGAGCCTTACTGCAAGTTCCCTTTCTTCCTGGGTCGGCATGATGAATGTCCTTCCGACATACCTGTTCTTGATTAGACCTTCACCGTAAGGTATTCCGGAAGCCCTTGAGTATCCGATAGCGGCAGGAATTGAAGAGTCGGGAACTGGAATGACGACATCAGCGTCAATAGGGTAGAGCTCATGCAGCTGACGGCCAATGTTCATTCTGGTCTCATAAACGTTGACTCCGTCAATTGTACTGTCGGGTCTTGCGAAGTATACGTATTCGAACATACAATGTGAAAGTTTGCATTCGCCTGCACTTTCCAGCATATGGGATTTG
The DNA here is from genome assembly GCF_003111625.1 of Methanobrevibacter thaueri. Taxonomy (NCBI): domain Archaea; kingdom Methanobacteriati; phylum Methanobacteriota; class Methanobacteria; order Methanobacteriales; family Methanobacteriaceae; genus Methanobrevibacter; species Methanobrevibacter thaueri. The sequence goes on from NZ_MZGS01000016.1 coordinate 87,082, forward strand.
ATCTCATTGTCCTTAAAGTAAACGACTTCACCTGGTACAATGTCCCTAACGTATTCCGCATTGATTACGTCAAATGCAACGGTTTCGGATGCCAAAATAAATTCGTCATCTCTTTTAGCAACCGCAAGAGGTTTGATTCCCATAGGGTCCCTTACACCATAAAGGTCCCCATCGACAAGGATTGTCAATGCGTATGATCCCACAAGCTTATCGCATACTGCCTCGATAGCTGCCAGAACATCCTTATCGTTGTCATAATGCTCCTTTTTAAGCATGTAACAGATTACTTCTGAATCGGAATCGGACCTGAAATAGAATCCTTCATTGATAAGCTCCTCTTTTAACTCTCCGGAGTTAACGATATCTCCATTGTGAGCCATGGCAATGAATCCATCACCAAAATCAATTACGAAAGGTTGTGAGTTTTCTATTTTTGACTGGCCAGTGGTTGAATATCTTACATGACCAACCGCATTGTGTCCGGGCAAGCTTTGAATCTTCTCATTGCTGAAAACATCAGTGACTAAGCCCATTCCACAATGAAAACTTAAACCTGTATCTGTATTAAAAGTAGCTATTCCTGCTGATTCTTGACCTCTGTGCTGTAAAGCATACAAACTGTAATAAACTAATGATGCGACATCTTTGGATTGATCTTCTGAGTGAAATCCAATAATACCACACTTGTCTTCCATTTCTCCTTGCATGTGCAGACTCCCTATAAAATAGTATAATAATATCTTTGTTAAACTAGTATAAAATAATTAATGTTTTAGTCCCAGAAGTTTTCAAAAGTGTTCGGAATTTCATAATCGTCAATCACTTCAGGAGGTTTTGTTTCCTCATCATCGGACAGTTCCTTAGCCAATTCACTGGCATTCTCATCAACGAAGATTAATGCGGTTCTGACAATGTTAAGCCATTCAATAGCCTTTTGTCTGGATTCAGCCGCAATATATCCCTGTCCCACAATGATATTGTCGGGCCTGAACTTGTTTGTGGCGATTACAATCCTTTCCTCATCACTTAAATCCTGGTGAAAAATCTCCTGCCACAAATCGTTCAGATTGAAAATCTCCAGGATGTCCCTTGAGTAGATATCCTCATATCTCAATTTGAATGCGGAAAAATCTGATCTGATTGCATCAATGTCTTCACGCAGTTCCTTGTTTTCCTGAGTCAGGACGTCCTGTTCCTTGATGATCTGGTTGTAATCATCAAGCAGGCTGTTATAGTTATGAGTTACCTTCATCAATTTGTTTTCCAATGTATGGATATTGATTAAGTTTAAAGAATAAGACAATGTTGACTTGATTATTGAATTGAGAATCTCCTTTTCGGCCAACTTGAAGTCGATGGATTCGTCTTCAATAATTATGTTGTTGTAATCAAATAATCCAATATGGTTAAAATCAGTTTTTAATTCATTAAAAAGAATATTGAATGTTTCATCATGTCCATATCCACCTATTAGTAGAATATCGGCGCCGCTGGCCACCTTCTTAACTATATTGAGTTCCACTGTAGGTATGATTGATGAAACAATAATGTTATAGTCATTTTCAAGCTGAATATTGTTGACGGCCTTTGAGACAAGCTGCGCAATATCCAAACCGCCTACAATAATACGAACATCAATTTTTGAGTCGTGATTAACGTTTTCCATGAACATTACCTAAATTACATTCATTCTTTCATGCCATTTCCAGGCGGACTCTACAATCTGCTCCAGGTCATATTGTGGAACCCAACCCAGCTTTTCCCTGATTTTTGTTGAATCGGCAATCAATATTGCAGGGTCGCCTTCACGGCGGTCATCCATCTTGACTTCAAAATCACGACCTGTGACCTTTTTGCACATGTCAATCACTTCACGGACTGAATATCCTTCACCGTTTCCAAGGTTAAAGATATTTGACTCATTTTCCTTGCATAGATATTCATATGCCTTGACGTGTGCGTCCGCAAGGTCATTCACATGGATGTAGTCACGGATACAGGTACCGTCAGGAGTGTCGTAATCTGTTCCGAAAATGGATATGCTTTCCCTTTTTCCAATTGCCGCATCTAAAATTAAAGGAATCAAGTGAGTTTCAGGGTCATGCAATTCCCCAATCTCACCATCAAAATCACATCCTGCCGCATTGAAGTATCTTAAGGACACATAATTGAAATCACCCTTATCAGCTTCCCTCTGCAAAGCCTTTTCAGTGATGAACTTTGAATGTCCATAGGGATTGATAGGCTTCAAGTCCTGGTCTTCGGTAATCGGAACATGTTCAGGATTACCGTAAACTGCGGCAGTGGAGGATAAAATAAATTTATCTACTCCATATTCCCTCATGACTTGTAAAAGATTTAGTGTATTTTTATAATTGTTTTTAAAATATTTTTGAGGGAATTCCACTGATTCAGCTACTGATGAAAAGGCACCAAAGTGAATGACACCATCTATGTCATATTTTTCAAAAACTTCACTTACGTCCTTGCTTCCAAAGTCATAGTTTTCAAAGTTTCCCCATTTGACAAAGTTTTCATAGCCCTTGCATAGATTATCGACTACAACAGTGTCATAACCTGCATTATGCAGTGCCTTGTTGGTATGTGAACCGATATAACCTGCTCCACCAGTGATTAGAATCAATTTCAACACCTAAATAAATTTACCTAATTTGAGTAAAGCTTTTGGAGATACTTTAACTAATTTTTGAACGATTTCAGTGGTTGAAATCTTATCAAAACTTTCTCCTTGGAATGCATGTGCAATGCTGTCCAATTCATCATCAGATAATGTTAATAGGTATTCCTGTACTTTTTTGTATCTTTTGATTTCGTGATCGAGCTCGTCGTGAGCCATTTTGTCGTATTGTTTTAAGAATTTTTTGGAACAGTCTTCCTTGATTGCCTGTGCAGCGACTTGGCCTGCGCACATTCCACCGGTCATACCTGAGATGATTCCTCCACCGGTCAATGGGTTTACTTGGCCTGCCGCATCTCCGCAGACTAAAATGTTGTCATCGTAAAGTTTTTTGGTCATTCCGCCAACTGGGTCTCCACCAACGTTCATTTCAACAGCTTGAGCGTTTTTCAAGTAAGGGCAAGTTGCCACAAAGTCATCTAAGTATTCTTTAGCTGTCTTTTCAGCCTTGTGAGGTAAGATTGCAAGTCCAACGTTTGCAATGTCATCACCTTTAGGGAAAATCCACACATATCCTCCAGGTGCGCATGAACCTAGGTAGAATTCAATGACTCCAGGTCTTTCGAATTCGACATTACACATTTCGTATTGGATACCTGATTCCATTTCCTTAGGTTTTGCTGCAGGTCTTAATCCTGCCCATCTTGCCACATGTCCTTCAGGACCGTCAGCGGCGATTAGGATTTTACATTTGTAATCGATTTTTTCGCCCATGCATTCAGTGTAGACAATGTATCCGTCATCGATTTTGTCTATTCCGGTTACAAGAGTTTTGATTCTGATTTCAGCACCTGCTCTTGCAGCATCCATTGCCATATGCTTATCGAAGACTTTTCTCTCAAGAATGTAACCTGCTTCAGGTAATTTTACTTCATCCTTGGTTAACCATACGTCGGTTCCGTCAGGGGTTTGTATCCTTACACCTTGGATTTCCTGAGTTACCCAGCGAGGAGAAGGTTCGATTCCTAATTTTTCTAATCCTTGAATGGAAACTCCTTCCGCACATCTTTTAGGTGCACCAATTTCAGATTTTTTATCCATTAAAATAACTTTTGCTCCGCCTAATGCAGCGTGTTTAGCCGCACTGGATCCTGCAGGTCCTGAACCCACTACAATAACATCAGTTTCAATCATATTAATCAGTCCTCTTTTTCTAAAGCATCAATAGGACATGCTTTAATGCATGTATCACAGTCTTTACAATCCTCATCATTAAACACTAATGAGTACTCTCTTACTTGTATTAAATTTCTTGGGCAAACGCCCGCACATTCTCCACAGAATGAGCACCAATCTTTTACAATCATAAAAATATCTCCTTTAATATAAACAATTTATGTTATAAATACTTTGATGTTTATATTATTTAAAAGTTTACTTAAAAAAAGCCATATAACGAAATAAAAAAAGAAAAATGAGATTTAAGGAATTATTTTATTAGCAATACCGGCACATCAGAGGTTCTAAGTAGCCTTTCTGAAACTGAACCTATTTGAGTATCACTGACATTATTCTCATCAAATGAAACAAAACGGTTGTTGTTTGCCCCATGGGCATGGATGACAACCAAATCTGCACGGGTCTGGTCGATGATGAACTTCATGTCCCTCAAAGGATCTGCTGTGAGCAGGTGCTCCACAACTTCAACGCCAGCCTCATTTGCCTTGGATGTGATTTTGGCCAAAATGGCATCTCCGGAGTCCTCCTCATCATCATAGCTATTGAATGAGAATTCCTCCAGCACATGGACTGCAGCAATCTTGGAGCCAAACTTCTGAGCTATCTCAATGGCGACATCAGCCGCCTTGTATCCATAATCGGAACCGTCTACAGGAACTGTGATTACATCAAACATTGACTAATCCCCTTTCAAGTAATCAGCATGACAGAAGTCAATGAAATTGTCGACAATCTCGTCAATGTTTTCACTGTCATCGATTATCTTACCATCATCCATGAAGACTGCACGGTTGGACAATTCCTTGATGAAATCGGTGTTGTGGGAAATCATTACAATAGTAATTCCGTAGGTTTTTGCAATTGTTTTCAAGGCGTTGGTTACATCCCTCAGGGTAACAGGGTCCAAATCACCGAACGGCTCATCCAAAAGCAGATATTTAGGTCTGGAAATCAAAATCAAGGAAAGCATTACACGTACCTTTTGACCGCCAGACAATTCATAGGATTTCCTGTGCAGGATATCCATGTCCAGGTCCAGACTTTCAAAGATGTCCGCAACGGCTTCCTTGGTTGCTGTTTCCGGGAATTTAGGGAACAGGTCATCCAGAATGTCTGCGTCCAAACCAATTTGTTTTAAACGGTCCCTTGCCTCAACTTCAGGCAAGTCTGTGAGTAAATAAAATGAGTCTAATAATTCATCGCTTAGCCCTATCTTTCTGGCCCTTTCCTGTGCCTGCTTGACAATGTCATCATTCTTATAACCCAATCTTGTTGCCAATTGGCTCAGGACTGTAGCGTAATGGCTTAAGGCAAATTCCTGATGCATGAAACCTAGCTGTGACCTGATTTTCATACGGCCCATTCCAGGAATGTCGACATCTGCCCATTCATCATCCCCAATCTTGTAGAGCACCTCACCCTTGTCAGGATCCTCCAATCCGCCGAGCATCCTTAAAAGGACTGTCTTACCGGCTCCACTAGGTCCGATGATGCTTAGGATATTCTCCTTTTGAACTGTGAAGTTGACGTCTTCAATCTGAAGGACCTCTCCACCGGTCAGCAGGTAGAACCTCTTGTAGATGTCATTCACCTGAATTACGTCCTCATCGGTTGATATGTTGTCTATATCAACTATATCATCCATTCCGTCCATGAACTTGTCACAGATGTCATCTGCTGAGCCTTCATCAACGATTTCGCCGTCCTCAAGCAAGATTACCCTGTCAGCAAGGTACTTTTGGACATCAGGCAAGTGGGAAATGACAATCACGGTTATGTTAAGTTCCTTGTTGATCTTTTTAACCGCATCCAGAATTTCTTGTTTTGTTTTAGGGCATGCCATGGTTGCAGGTTCATCAAGAAGTAAAGCTTTAGGTTGCTTTGCAAGTTGCCTTGCCATAATAAGTCTTTGCTTTTCTCCACCACTTAAAACGGAGGCATAATGGTCTTTCTTGTGGGTGAGAGAAACCATTTCCAAAAGCTCATCGGCCTCTTCACCGAATTCACTTTCTGCAATTTCGAAATTGGTGTCACCCTCATCGAAGTATCTTCTTGCATACAATTTACGAAGCACATTTTCACGCACTGTATCCGGCCAGATACCGAATGACCTTTGAAGGTGTATCGCAGTCTCCTTTTTGAGTTCATTGTAATAGAATTGGGAGGATTCGGAAGTTACCTTTACATTTCCAACGCTAATTGAACCTTCATCAATGTGTTCAACACCTCTTATTGCCCTTAAGAGTGTAGTTTTTCCGGAACCACTTTTACCCATGATTCCAAGTATTTCACCTTCCTTAACTTCAAAACTGACATCCTTAAGTGCGGTGACTTTAGTTCCATCATCTAATTCATAAGCTTTACTTACATTTTCAACTTTTATCATTATTAATGCCCCTTTTAATACATAACAATTTTTATTCGTGAAACTATTTATATTTTAATTTTAATATTATAAAAATAAGTGATAACCATGGCTAGTGAAAACAAAATCCAGGAATATTTGAATATTTTAGAACAGGACAAAATAATGATTGAGACTCATTTCGCCAATATGGAAAAGATTTTAAGAAATGAACCAAAATTAGACCAGCAAAGAGCATTCGGACTACTGAATAACTACAACACACTAAGTATCCAATACGATCAGTTATGCAGTGACCTTATCAATTTCATCAAGATATTCAAGAGCAAAGATGAACAGGAAATCAGACTATACAAGACCGAAGAATTGGTCGAGCTATTGGAAGACAGACTAAGCCAAATTCAGTAATTATAATTAATCACCAAATGACCAGTCACGTTTGTAGATGATTTCTCTTCTACAACTTCACCATTTTTTACAAGCTGAACAGTTAATTCTCCGCTACCGTAATCCTGCTTTTGAACATCAATAGCTATCCTATCCCAGGCGGCACAATCTAGAACAAATGATTTGTTTCCGTAACCTGATTCTTTTACAAGGTAATTAGGATCCCCCATTTCAGCATACCAACTGCCTTCATAGATGATAACGGCTTTGTAGGGATAAGATGATGACTGAAGATTGCTTCCGTCATCGGTAATGACATTTAATGAATCTTGATAAGATGGCTGAGTATTATTATAAATAAATGAAAACAATAAAAAAGCTATAACAATAATCCCCAACACAATTACGATCTTTTTGCCTAGGCCCATATTCCAACTAGTTTCTCGGCGAGTATTTTTAATTCTATTTCCATCAGAGTCTGCAAGTAGATAGGCACAATTATCACAGTATACAGATGTAGGCGAATTTTCATACCCACACCTTGGACATCTAACCATAAATAATAATTCCTCTAAACTTATTATGAAAACTTTATAAAAATTCTTATATTTAAATGTAATTGAAAATTAGCCGTTTTTAGAAAAAAATACTAATTATTTAGTGGTAATAATCATAGACATTTTGAGCCGTTTTTAAATTCATGCCCTCGGTTTTGGCTAATTGCTCTACTGATGCTTTTTTGATGTTTTCCAAGGTTCCAAATTCTTTCAAAAGAGCTATTTTTCTTTTTTTACCGACGCCAACAATATCGTCGAGAGAAGAGGCTTGAATATCCTTACTGCGGAGTTTTCTATGATAGGTTATTGCAAATCTGTGTGATTCATCCCTCACTTGCTGAAGCAAATGCAGAGCTTTATTGTTTTTAGGAATTATAATCGGACGAGATGAATTTGGAATAAATATCTCCTCAAACTCCTTTGCAAGACCAATGATTGGAATATGAGTGAGATCCAATTTCTCCAAAACACCACATGCCATGCCCAGCTGTCCCTTACCTCCATCAATGACTATAAGGTCTGGTTCGGGATCCCTGTTGACCATTTTCAATCTGCGGGTCAAAAGTTCCTCCATCATGGCAAAATCGTTCGGTCCAGGGGTTTCCATACGGAAATGTTTATACATCTTTTTGTTGGGCTTTCCGTCCTTGAATGATACCTTCGAACCCACGGCAAACTTGCCTGAAATGTTACTGATATCGTATCCCTCAATCACACGAGGCATCTTTTCAAGCTTGAGGTATTTTTTGAGCTCTATCAATGCGTCTTCCATCTTTTTCTTCTGATGCTTGATGATTTCAGCATTCTTCTTGGCCATCTTGACAAGCCTTAGCTTAACACCCTTTTGAGGCACCTTGATTTTAACCTTGTTTCCTCTCAAATCGCTTAGCCAATCCTCAAGCAGCTCAACCTCATCAATCTCCTCATCCAAAAGAATCTGCTTCGGAATATGGCGATTGTAACCGTAATACTGCTGAATGAAAGCGAACATGATTTCGGACGGTGAGTCATACTGGGAAGCGCTCATCAGGAAGTCGTCACGCCCCACAATCTTTCCGTTCCGAATTGGCATTATGATGACCACAACCTCATTTTCACCGGGAGCAATTGCTATTACGTCCTGGTCCAAATCATCATCGACCAAGTCGACAAACTGCTTTTCCATTATCTCTTCAATTGATGCAATCTGGTCCCTTATGACGGCTGCCTTTTCAAATTCCTCATTTTCTGCAGCCTGCATCATCTCCTTTTTAAGGTTCCTGACGATTGTGGAGTACTTGCCCTGGAAGAACAAATCAATCTTGCTGATGATTTCAGAATATTCCTCCTTGCTGATTTTTCCATCACATGGAGCATAGCACAGGTCGATTTGGGAATTCAGGCATGGGCCGTTCATGTTGCGGCAGGTCCTTATCTTAAATAGGGACTTTAGAAACTTGACAGTCTGCTTGACCGAGCCCACATCTGTGAACGGTCCGAAATAGACTCCGTTTTTTGTCACGTTACGTGTAATGACAAGTCTCGGAAACTCCTCATCGGTGATTTTGACATATGGATATCTCTTATCATCCTTAAGTTGAACATTATATCTCGGGCGGTGTTTCTTTATCAATGTGGCCTCTAGAATCAACGCCTCCTTCTCGGAGTTGGTAACAATGTACTCCAGGCTGTCGAAATGGCTCATAAGTATTTGGGTTTTCGGCCTGTCGAGCTTTTCCCTAAAATAAGACTTTACCCTTTTAATGAGATTCTTTGCCTTTCCAATATAGATTATTGTGTCTGTCTCATCGCGCATGATGTATACGCCAGGCTTATTCGGCAAATTGTCAGGAGATTTAACTTTGGTTGACATGATACTAGATTATTTAAGTTCAACGAAATCATTCTCGATTTTAACTCTATTGTTAGCTATCATCAAGTCCAATACGCTGTTGATTCTTGAAGCGGTCTTTTTGGATGTTGACTTGAATCCAAAGTTGCGTGATGTTTCTTTTGGAATCTGTTTGGTGGTAATGTTTTGCTTATGAGTTAAAACCAATTCTATGCTTTTTGCTATTTCCTCATCGGAAATCAAATCAATATTAGGTTTATTTCTTCTTCTAATCAGAACATCATTGTTTGATGCGTCATATAAAAAGTCGCCAATCCTTATTATCTCACCATTGTTTTCGGCGTTGACAATGGCTGAGTTAACTGTCTTTTTGAGATTGGATCCTGCACGCTTTATATGACAGCTGTTCTTGATTCTGTTTATAACTTCATTAACGTGAATTGGCCCTTCAATATCAACAATCAGTTTAACTGAATCTGATACCTTGTTGATAGGCTGCTTGTATAAATCATCGGATGAATTCAATCCAATGTCATCTGATTCAACATAATCAACAATATTGTCCTCATAAGGCCTTTTTCCAGGCAGCTTGTGATCATCGAAGGATTTCAATGTATTGTTCCTTTGGAATCTTTCCTTTTCGATTTCCTTATAGTCCTCATCCGCTGACTGAATGATGTTCTCAAGCGCTTGGTCCCTCAACTCCTCTTTTTGGAATTGCTGATGGACAGGAATGATAACATCTTCATCACCGTTTATTTCATTGTTAAGAGCATCTCCATTCAGTTCCTTTTCAATTCTTTGCTCTTCTTTTTCAGCGAATGTCAACTCCTCTTCCCTTTGAATGATTAAATCGGAATCATCATCACTTGGCATGTTGAGATAGTCGGCAGGATTATATTCCTCTGTCCTGTCAACCACGGAAACGTAATCGATTTGTGTTGGGTTTTCAATTTCCTTAAGGGACTTGTTGATGTATCTCATGTCCTTTTTAATTCCCTGTATGGATTCCTTGACACTTCTTGGTCTTTCCTCCTCATAATAGAAATTGTTTTTTCTCAGCTTGCTTGTGACATCATTTGAACCCTGATAATATGTGACTCCATCGCCTGCTTCCTCTTGAGTGACTTGAGCCTCATTTTCATCAACTGGCTCTTCATTTTGAATTTCATCTTGAGGTTCCTCAATGTCTGGAACTTCCCTTTCCATTTGAATATCATTCTCTTGAGGCGCTTGACTGTCAGTTTCAGTCTTAATCTCTTCGCCGACAAAGATATCATCAAGATACTCCTTTTTCGCATTGTCGACAATGTGTAGAACATCATCATCAGAGCCCTTATCATTGTTCATATCAGGCAGCTCATCATTGAAGATATTCAATTCCTCATTTTCCTCATCAAAGTAAAATTCATCATCCTTATCTGAATCGGAGAAGTTATCATTAAAAATGTTTAGTTCCTCATCATCATCATCGACTATTTCAGCTTCAACCACATAATCATCACGAGGTGCTGGCTTGTGCAATGGCTCGTCATCCTCTTCAATGAACTCGCCTCTGACTGTCTTAACTTCTTCCGGCTTGAGTCTGGTTTCGCCCATCACAACATCTGAAATTCTTGATTTGACATGAAGGTTTCTTCTAGGTTTATGCCTGAGTTTTTCTCCAATTTCCTGTGAAGTGGTTTCGGACTCCTGATTATCAGTTGCTTCGTCCTCAACAGGTTCATCTTTTATTTCATCATCTTGGTAATCATTATCAAAGCCAAATTCGATTTTTTCCTCTTCAGGATAGACCCTTTCGTCATCATGGCTGTGGTCAACGTAAATGTAATTATCGTCTGGGCCCAAATCAACCTTATCTTCTGAAGCTTCACTGACAGGTTCCTCTTTAACAGGCTCATCAACAACCTCAGGCTCAACAAACTCCTCTTTAACAGGCTCACTAACAACCGCAGGCTCAACAAACTCCTCTTTAACAGGCTCATCAACAACCTCAGGCTCAACAAACTCCTCTTTAACAGGCTCATCAACAACCTCAGGCTCATCAACAACCTCAGGTTCAACAAACTCCTCTTTAACAGGTTTTTCAATTTTCTTGTCAAATTTAACCTTAGGAGTCTCTTTGACTTCCTCAGTCACTTCATCATCGCTATGATCAACAATGATATAATCGTCATCATCACCCAAGTCAACCTTCTCATCTTGACTTGAATCAACAATGTCTTCAGGCTCTTCTTTGACCTCTTCTGAGGACTCATCTGATTCTTGACTTTCCAAATCAGAATCGCCGTCTAAATCCTTTTTGAATTTAAGGGAACTGAAGAAAGATTCTTTTTCCCCATCTTTTTCCTCAACATTCTCCTCATCAACTATTGAATCATCAAGCAGTGAATGGCCAGGATTTAAAAATGATTTGACCTTATCCTTAAATGAAACGTGATGCTCTTCTTCAGGAATATCCTCTTCAGATGTTTCATCTTCAACATCAACACTAGGTGAAACATCTTCATCTAAATCATCCTCTTGAGATACCCCATCTTCAACATCAACACTTTGGGAAACATCCCCATCTAAATCATCCTCTTGAGATACCCCATCTTCAACATCAACACTTTGGGAAACATTATCATCAGAATAGTCCTTTTCATCTTCCCAAACTTCAGCATTGTCTTCAGGAGCCACTCCCTCATCAGATTCCCAGACCTCAGAATCAAAGTCCTTTTCATTAGATTCATCTTCTTTCACTTTAGGAGTTTCAGATATATTTAACTCATCAAAATCAGTGTTTTCGACTTCAACAAATTCTGATTTTGTTTCTTCAGCTTTAAAACCATCATCCTCATCATCAGCAACTTCAACAAACTCTGATCCGGATGATTGTGAAGGGTTATCATCATTAATAGCAGGTTCTACAGGAGTTTCCACCTCTTCTGCTGCAACTTCCTTGAAGAATTCCTCAGGGTCAAGTTCGCCCACATCAATAGGCCTTTCCAAAATGTCGTCTTCAGCCTTTTCAACTTCCACAAAGTCTTCAGGTCCGATATCTTCAGGAGGGATTTCTTCTGATTCTTCCTGTGCCTTTCTCTCGGCTTCTTCTTTTTCACGTGCTATGCGCAATTCTTCAGCTTTTTTCTCGGCTTCCCGTCTTCTCTGTTCAGCCAATTTTTTCTCTGCTTCAGATTTGCGTCTTTCCTCTTCACGTGCCTCCCTGATTGACTTTTCAACATTTTCCAGAAGTTTTTTACGTCCAAGATCTCTGTTTCTATACCAATCTGTGGACCATAAATGATATAATCTCCATCCAAGTCCTGTCAATACCTGTTCACGCAACCTGTCCCTGTCACGAGCTACCTTACTTGATGAGTACATTTTTCCGTCTGTTGTGATTCCTAAAATGTATTTTCCAGGATTCTCATCATCAACAATTGCAAGGTCCACTCTGAAACCTGCACAACCGATTTGCCTGTCAACTGTGTAGCCGTTCTCTTCCAAAAAGCTTGCAATTGCATCTTCAAATGGTTCTTTTGAGTATTCGCTTACGGTATTTGTACCTAATGTTAAGTTTTCAGCATATTCCAAAAATTCCTTAAGTGACTTTACACCATATGGAGGGTTCGCTGTCAGGTTCATGTCATATGCCTTGAAGTTTGAAAATACGACACATTTCTCTCTTGCACGTGTAATCAATACGTTTAGCCTTCTTTCCCCACCGTCCTGATTTAGAGGACCGAAGTTAAGGGACATCTTATGGTCCTGGTCATAACCGTAACCTATACTGATTAGGATAACGTCCCTTTCATCTCCCTGTATTGTCTCAAGGTTCTTAACGAAGAAACGCTCATCCCTGTTGTCTGAGAACAGAGGCTCGAATTCAGGGTGTTCCTTACGTTTCACCTCTAATTCCTCTAGAATTGCATTTTTCTGAGCGACGGAGAATGTTCCCACACCCAGACTTTTTGTGTCCCCATACTTTCTGAAATGATTGAAAATCTCCTCTACGACATCCTTTGCCTCAAGAGGGTTTTTGGATGAGGCTCCCCTCAAGTATTCTGTGTCCGGATTATAGCGGAATTTCAAACCGAGTTCAGGGTCTGAATGTGAAGGTGAAGGGTAAACCAATAGGTCATCATCATAAAATTCACGGTTTGACACTGTAATCAGTGACTCGTGACGTGAACGGTAGTGCCATTTAAGCATCTTAACCGGGAAGGACAGCTTACACAAGTGCAATATGCTTTCCATATCAAGAGAGGTCGCTTCTTCCTCATCGCTTTCCGCATCTGACATCTGGTCGAAAAATGATGTAGGAGGCAATTGCTGTGTGTCTCCCATTACGACTGCGGTTTTTCCTCTCATGAATGCTCCTAATGCATCCTCCGGCTTTACCTGACTTGCTTCGTCAAAGATAACCACGTCAAATTGCAATTCCTCATTTGTCGGGTCCAGGTATTGTGCAATGGACAATGGAGACATCATGAAACAAGGTTTAATCTGCTTAATCATTCCACCGGCCTTTTCCAATAGCTTTCTGACAGGCATGTGTCCGCTTTTACGTGTGAATTCCCCTGCCAGAATCTTTGCCTGTGGATTTTCAGTACCTCCAAATATCTTCGGAATGTTGCTGTTGAGCTTATGGTAAATCCTCTTTCTGTTCAATGTAAGAATTTTCTTGTCCAGATCCTTGAATTCACGGATTCTGTTCTCATGCAACTCTCCGACAAAGGTTGCCAATTCGTGGTTTTCTACAAATAAAATGTTTAATAATGAATCTGCAAAATTGCCCTCAACCAACGCCTCGATATCATATTTGTTGATGTTTCTTTTCTCGATTGAATCGACAAACATCTTTGCATTGGAGCTCTTAAGGGCGTTTTTGGTGTTAAGGTATTGTGACCATAAATGAAGGCTTGATAGTTGTCCTCTCCAATTATACAACTGTTCTCTCCATGCCTCAAACGGCACATCACCGGTTTCTCTTTTAAAGATTAGCTTGCTTCTAGGATTCAACTTGTCCTTAAGCCTTGACAGGACCCTTACAAATTCCTCACCTGAATCTATGTATTCCGCAAGGTCACGTTCCGGCTTGATGTCAAACATGTCCTTGCTCATCAGGTCTATGGTGTTCTGTGAGAATGTTCCCTCACGCACAAGGGCTGTGAACTCGTTCATCCAGCTTGCAATGGCCTTCAAGTCATTAGGGTTTGCATTCAAATGCCAGTATCCTCCGTAATACTTCCTGCCCAGCGCCTCATTGGCCTCAAGGTTCTTGCGGATTTTGATTACTGCCTTTGCCTGCTGGAGGTCCCTTATAATCTCATCGATGCTGTTAGGCACCGGCACTGCATAATACCTTTCAACCAGTTCAATGTGCTGCTTGTTGTTGAAGAAACGGAACTTCTTGGTTGAAAGTTGCTGCAATTCGTAAATAAGCATGTCAATGTTTGCCTGGAAGATGCTCTGATTGAACTTGGTTAGGGCTCCGGCGTATTTCTGATACTTCTGCAGCTCAATTATCAGTCTGAAAGCATCATCATTATTGTTGTTCCATGCGCCTGACTTGATTATGCTGCCGTCAATCAGTTCGGCATTCTGTGACTTGATTATTTCAAATGCTGAAAGTGAATTCTGGAACTCATTCAATGTGTCCGGCTTCTTGATTCCATAAATGTCATACACCCTTCCACGCTCAACAAGGAAATTGTCCAGTGCGTGCAGGGTATCATTGATGAGCATTTCTATTTCCCTTAAATCGGCAGGCAAAAGACTTTTCGGCGCGCATTTGCTCCAAGGGTTTTCCTTTGAGATGGTCTGATACAGCTCAGCCAGGTTTTCCAGGGAAATCTTCATGTCATCCAAATCTTTTAATGTAATGCTTTCCGGGTTTTCAAACCTGACCAATGGCATCAAGGTGCCTTTACGGGCAAAATGGTCATCTGCCCCTTCCTTCATTCCATACAATTGGAATGGGGATAGGTTGACTGCGAATGCAGGCATGTGAATGATTTGAGAGTAATCATCAAGCTGGCGACGTAGGGTTTCCAGTTTGCGGATGGTCTGATCTATGTTTAATGGCTCCTGAGCCCTTACATTTGTTGCCTTTTGCAGGTCCTTCAGGAACTTCTTACGCCTTGTCTTGTGTGAATGCAGTTCCAAAACGAATTTGCCAAGTCCCACTGCTGTAAGACGGTCCTTTACCACATCCAATGCAGCCATTTTCTCTGATACGAATAAAACTGATTTTCCTTCAGCCAAAAGCTCAGCTATAAGGTTAACAATTGTCTGTGACTTACCGGTTCCAGGAGGCCCTTCAACCACAAGGTTTCTTCCTGCCTTAACGTCCTGAATGGCCGCAATCTGTGATGAGTCGGCGTCCAAGACCTGATACATGTTCTGATATTCCAGCCTTGAGTCGATATCCTCTTCACGGAACGCTTCCTGGTCGTTTTTGGCCGGATTAAAAATCGCCTGAATCAATTCGTTTTTGGTCAAATCGACATTATCAGCCCATGCTTCCGGGTTTAAGTCATTGTACATGACAAATTTTGTAAAACTAAAGAATCCCAAAGCCACATTGTTGGTTACGTCCCATCCGTCCATACGGGAAACCGCCCTTTTCACGCTGGCGATGTAATGGTCAATCACTTCACCGTACCTCTTGAACTCAAAGTCAGGAAGCTCAATTCCAGCTTCCAGGAGCTTTGCCTTAAGTGAAATGTTTGTCTGGATGTCCTCTCCAGTCCATTCAAGATTGAATGACTCTCCAACCTTTCTTCTCTCAATGGCCACTGGAATCAGCACCAATGGCGCCTTGTTCTTTTGCCTTGGCTTTGACTTGTCCTTCCATTCCAGAAATCCGATGGCCAGATAGAGGATGTTATAACCTTGCTCCTGAAGCATTGTTTTGGCTTGGTTATTGATATAATATAATCTTTTCTGGAGCTCTTTTGGGGTCAAATCGGTTGCTAATTTCTTGTCTCCCTCTGAAAACTTTGAAAAGTCAAACGGAATATGGTCCCATACTGATGACTTATCTTCCTTCTTGTCCTTCTTGTTGGCCACAAAATACATCTTGTTTTCCTGCAGGACCAATGTCTGAAAAAGGTTTAAGGGAGATTGATTTACTATAGTGATAGTTTTAGCTCTTGATTTAAAGTTAAGAAGCTGATTTCTTAATGTTAAATCCAATAGCTCCTTACGTAAGTTTTTAAATTCTCTTTCGATTAGATTTGATGATTTGTTTAACATGATGACCCTTTGTAGTGTTTAAAAAAATTTAAAATGCATATATACATATAATTATATTACTTAATAAAGTTTTCTAAACTATGTAATTTTGTGTAAAATCAACTAAAAATAAGAAATACAAATTATTAAAAAGAATTGTTTTAAATTTGAAAAAATCAATTACCCATTAGGAGTATATGGGCCAAAATTTTCAATTTTTTCACTTGCAATCTTTGATGCGAAGTTACCGGCAATTTCAGATGATTTCAGCAATAACTTCTGTGTGATGTATGAGGCCATGAAGGTATCGCCGCAGCCTGTCGTATCCACAACATTCTCACACTTTACCGGATCGATTCTTATCTCCACATCCGAAATGATTCTGGAACCCATACTTCCATTTGTTATGACAATCTCATCTACATCATAGTCCACACCAATGATGTTTGCTTCCTCCTCATCAAGAAATATTGCATCGACACCTGATAAAATGGAGGCCAACTCTTCGAAGTTCTCTAATTTTATGGTGTAATTGTCATTTACATTAACATCCTGAAGCCTCAGAAATCCCTGGATTGAAATGAATATCGGAACGTTGAAACCCTTCAGGAAATCTATGGTTTCGGCGGGAAAATCATATCTGTTCAACGGATTGATTACAAAGGCATCAATCTCATCGGGAAGAATTTCCTCCAAGTCCTCCGGACAAATCGGAATGTCTGCAAAATTGCTCAACTGCTCCCGGACATCAGGATTGTCCTTTTGAGGATACCTGTTTATGAAGAAATGTGTGGTGTCCTTTTCGATTACCCTGACCTTATCCAAGTCGGGAAAACCATTAATCAGGGATTTGTCATCGCAGTTCACTATGGCCAGGTAATCATTGAAAAACTCCTCAAATACAAATGACTGATAGTAGGTGGCTCCGCCGACCTTATGGGATTTTTCCTCTCCAATAACAATCAGGTCCCTTGTAACAGGACCGATAACAACAAGTGTCATGATAATCCTCTATTCTAATCATTCCAGTTCTATAGTAATGTCCACAACATGATATTTCTTTGAAATGACATAAATCTCCTTCTTGATTTCACCGACATCCTTTCCGAAGTCCACATCCACCTTAAGAGTCATGACGGAATCTATGCCGTCAAGAGACCAGATATGGAAGTCATCTATCGCATTAACACCCTCGATGTCCTCAATGGATTGTCTGAACTCATCAACATCGAAGTAATCCGGTGTCTTTTGAAGCAGGACCTCGATTGACTTGTAGAGGTTTCTTCCAAGGTTGAATATCAGCCATAATGCAATTCCAATTGAAACGAAAGGATCAAGATACTGCGCACCCTCCCAAAACATCAATACAAGACTCAATATTAAGATGGCCACCCATTCAAATATGTCACCCAGCTGATGGAAGAAAATAGCCTTTTCGTTGTATGTCTCGCCCTTATGCAATCTGTAGACGGAAACGAACTTGAAGACTATTCCAACTATTGCCACAGCCAACATTCCCCCTGCATCCACACCTTCAGGTGCAAACAGCCTTGGAATGGCTTCTGACAAAATCACAAATGCCATTATTATGACAAAAATGGATATTATGACCGCTCCAAGAATTGAAAACCTCTGATATCCATAGGAGTACTTGTCTGTTGAGTCCCTTTGGGCAACGTGCTCCAGAAACCATGCCAGAGCTATGGAAATGGTGTCAGATGCGTCATGAATGAAATCCGCAAGTATCGCCATACTGTTTGTGGCAAGAGCGGCAGCTATGACCACTATGTTGAATGCCAGATTTATGAAAAACACAAAGGCCAGATTTTCGCCCGCCTTCTTGTGATGATGATGTGTATCTATTCTCATTGCTTTAATATTTCACATTCGAATAATAAAAAACTTATTATCCCTTTAATATATTAATTTTAAAGTTAATTTTATATAATTAAAAGAAGTAAATTATAGTAGTGATTAAAAATGGCAATAATGGGAACAACAATATTTTCACATATTTTACCTGTGATTTTCGGATTTTTTGCATTGATATTGGTAATTTCTGGATCTCTAGAAGATAACAATCCTAAATTAGGTTTAGGTATAGCATTGTTTGTTATAGCTTGTGTATTCCCATACTTAGTGTTAAGCGTCTTAATCTAGAAGTTTCACTTCGCCTGAATGCAGGCTGGTTCCTATCAATACTCTTTTTATGCCCAATGACTCCAACTCACCTAGAGAGTCCTTATTCAAACCACCAGCAATGATTAGCTTGTCCTTCAACTCTTCAAATTCGTTTAGAAGGTATTCATTGTAGCCCTTTCCTGTGCCGACACCTGTGATGTCGAGAAGGATGATGTCGTTCGGGTCAAGTTCAATCAGAACCTCCTTGAATTCGGACAGTGCCATGTCCATGTTCTTTGCGAGAAGCTCATTGTTTTTTGTATCCACACTAACAACAATTCTTTCTTTCGGATACTTTTCAAATATTTTGCGAAGCTCGTCAACACTTTCCAGTGTTTCTGTAGGCACTATAATCTTGTATGCATATTCCAGGAAGAATTCGAATGACTCAAGGTTTTTGACTCCACCGTCAAAGATCACCGGAATGATTGTATTAACCATCCTGACGTCATTGATGTTGTGTCCCTGGGATTCAATCAGGTCCAAATCGGCTATGTACATTTCATCCGCACCGTTCAGTTTCAACCCTTGGGCTATCTCAACCGGATTGGCAGATGGTGCAAAAACAGTGTTCAATGGTTTGTAGGTGTCCCTCATTCCTGATTTGCCGCTTACGGCCTGGTGCTGTTTTAAATCTATTACTGGAATTTTCTTAATCATAATAAATAGTTAGTGAAAAGTAGTATTAAAAACTTAAGGAGGGAGAAGAACTGTTCTGTTTTTCCAGCCCTTCCCGAGTATAAAAATAATGATCAATTCAATGGTAAATAACAAGCATGTTATGAACCTCTATTAATTAAGTTAACCTACATAGTATATAAATGTTACTATAATTTATAAAAATTAAAGTAAACTTGAATATATGATTTTTAATTTTTAATTCAATTTTTAAGAAAATATTCAATTATTAGAAAAATAACATTGACAAAAATATCAAATATTCAGAAAAACATAAAACATAAAATTTGAGGTAATCTTAAATTTACAAAAAATGATAAAACAACCTTGATAAAGTTAAATTGAAAAAAGTAAATAAGAGAGAAGTTTGAAGTAATTGAAAGAGGGAATTTGAAAGATAGTATTACGTGTTTGTCCTATTAATGCTAAGCTATTGAGATTACTTCAAACCTATATAATAGTTAGACTTACTAATATAAATACTTTTTTATAAAAAAGTATTACTTTAATTAATATAAAATACAATATAAGTATTACTTAAAATTTGAAAAAAAATAATTAAACTCTGAAATTCTCATCAATATAAGAATCAAAGCCTAAATAAGCCTCATCAATTGCTTGCATAATCTGATCTTGACTGATTTCAGACAGCTCATCAAAGCTAACTCCAACGTCAACGTCAACATCAAGCTGTTCGTTTTCATAGCTTAAAAGAATGTCCAAGTCCAAGTCTTCAATTTCCTTGCTTGGAAGGGCTTTTGAAACTTCATGTTCCAGGATTTCACCGAACTTATCGGAAATTTCGGCCAAATCATCTGAAGTTAATACCTTAAGTTTTGACATAAAAATCGAAAAAAAGAAAAATATAAGGTTTAAGCCTATTGGCCCATACCTTGCATAGCAGCTTGAATGGTAGCTTGCATTTCTTCAAGTTTTTTCATAACTCTGTCTTCTTGACGAGCCATGGTTTGTTTTCTTAACTGAAGGGTTTCTAATTTTTCTTCAGTGTCGGATAAAGCGTCAGCGTATTCTACTTTAATGAGTAAAGTACCTGCTTGTTTGAACACTTCAGTATTTTCATCGGTTTTTTTAAGTTCTTCTAATGCTTTTTCAGTTTCTTGAATTTGTACTTCAACATTTTGAATTTGCATGGTTACAGCTTGAGCTTGTTGTTGTAATTGTTGAAACTGATTTAATTGTTGTTGAATGTTTTCAGGAATCTCCATAATATCACCTATAAGTTTTGATTATTTATATAAACATTAAATTGTCAAGTTATTTATTTGTAATGCTAAGTTAATCCATTTGATTGCAGAGTTAACGGATGCACGAAAGGATGTTGAATCCTCAGCATCGATATTGATCATGATTTTGGAGTCATCGAGCTCGATGGTCATGGAAGACCTAAAGTCGGGAGCGGTTTCGAACTCCAGGATTATAGAATCATAAACGATTTTAGCCTGATCGGCATTTTCAAATTCAACGACTATATCACTTTTGACAGATTCAAGAGGGCTTTCTTCAATCATTTGAAACCTCTATAATCTTTTTAACATTGATTTGGAAGTTAAGCCTATCTCCAAATTTGTTAATGAAGTAAATTCTAGCAGGTGAATCGTCGCTTTTGGAAATTAAAATGTAATTATCTTCCGCCTTATCCACTAAATCGAAGTCGAATATCTCGCCCAATACGTTAAGCTCATCAACTTCAGAGACTATTTTCAATTGGGATGGAGCGATGTTCATCTTCTCATTTTCAATGGTTGCGCCAATGAGAAGGGTTAACAAAATCTCGCCTTTATTTGAATAGAATGAAATCCTGCTGGGATTTCCCTTGATTTCATTTACAATAGCTAAGTTGTACTCATCAACTTCCAAAGCCTTCAACAACAGCTCACGCATGTTCATTTTCCCTCTGTTTACAGAGGTGAAACCGGTTGCATGGGCTAAATTCTTACAAAATTTTCTAGTTTTTTGAGAAGGTTTCCTAGAAGTTGAAATTAACATTTAAATCAAAAATAGTAAAAAATTTAGTAAAAGAAGATAATAATTATCTTGCTTTTATGATTCTAGTTACTTCAGGGACTTTTTTAAATAAAATCCTATATCTACATTTAGGACATTTATTTTCCATGTAGCTTTTATGATCTACTTCTTCCCCGCAACTTGGACACCAGTACAAGGCCTATTCCTCCACTTTAATGTCTCTTATACTACGTGCTGCAGATTTTGCCATAGGGGTTTGTGGAATGTAAGCTCCACCGGTAAATACTGCACCACATTTTTTGCATTTCCAAATTCCAGCAGCTTCTCTTTTTACGTATGGTCTATCACATTTAGGACAAACATGATCTTTTTTCATGTTTTCTTCGATGTTTTTAACTACTCTTTTTGCTTTTCTTCCGTATCTTGCACCGAACCTTCCTGTAATACCCACTTTTTTAGTTCTTGCCATTTAAATTATCTCCTTAATAATAAAATTTAATATAAATTGATTATGTTAAATAATCATAAAATTATCTAATATTATAATATAAGATTAACTCATATTTAAAGCTTTGCTTAAAATTAGCATTTTAAGCAAAAAATAACATTTTGATGAGAAAAAAAGTTCCGCCTATAAATCGTATTGATAAAATCCTAATCCCATCAAAAAAATTTAATGTATTATCCAACTAGTCAAGAGTTGGATAATTAGGACTTTCGTTAGTGATCAACAAGTCATGAGGGTGGGATTCCTTGATTCCACTGCTTGTAATTCTAACGAAGTTTGCTTTCTCTTGCATTGCTTTGATGTCTTTAGCACCGCAATAGCCCATGGATGATTTTAAACCACCGACCAATTGGAATAAGATTTCGGCAACGGTACCCTTATACGGTACAGCACCTTCAATTCCTTCTGGAACGTACTTGGTGTGGTTCATCTTACTTTTTTGACCTTGGAAGTATCTGTCTGCTCCACCGTCATACTCACTGGTCATAGCACCCATAGATCCCATTCCACGGTATTTCTTATACTGTTTACCGTGCATGATGACAATATCACCAGGAGCCTCTAGGGATGCAGCAAGTAAGTTACCGAGCATTACGGCATCTGCACCTGCACCGATTGCTTTTGCAACGTCACCGGAGTATCTGATACCACCGTCGGCAATTACCGGAATGCCGGAATCGGCTGCAGCATCAGCAACATCGGAAATTGCGGTTAATTGCGGTACGCCAACACCTGCTACAATACGGGTGGTACACATTGAACCCGGACCGATACCCACTTTAAGTGCGTCAACACCCATGGATATTAAGTCTTCAGCTGCTTCAGCGGTAGCAATGTTACCTACACATAATTCCGCATCAATGTTGTCCTTAATGGTTTCAGTGAATTTGACAACGTTCATGTTGTGAGCGTGAGCGCAGTCGATTGAAATTATGTCCGCACCTGCTTGGTCAAGTGCCATAGCCCTATCCAAATCGAATGGACCGCATGCGGCTGCAACCAAAAAGTTGCCGTCCTTGTCTCTTGCGGCATTTGGATATTGTGATCTGTTTAGAATATCTTTAATAGTAATGATTCCGACTAATTTGCCATCGCGTACAACCGGAAGTCTTTCAACTTTATTATCATATGCAATATTCAATGCTTCTTCAGCGGAAACCCCCTCATCGACAGTTACCACATCAGAGGTCATTATATCCTTGATTTTTGTGGACATTTCAGATTTTAAAAATGGTCTGATATCCCTTTTTGAAATAATTCCGAGTATTTCATCGCCTTCAACAACAGGCAATCCGCTGATGAGCTCATCGCGCATTATGGCTTCTGCTTCAGCGACAGTGGAATCTTGAGAAATTGTTACAACATCACGAATTGTTAAGTCTTCAGCGTTTTTGACCTTTTTGACTTCTTCAACTTGCCTTTCAAGTGTGATGTTTCTGTGAATTACACCTACTCCCCCTTGTTGTGCCATGGCTATTGCAAGGTCTGCTTCTGTTACAGTGTCCATAGCAGCACTTAAGACAGGGATGTTTAATTTAATACCTTTTCCTAATTCAATTTTAGTATCAATGTCTTTTGGTTCTACATAACTTGCATTAGGAGTCAATAGAAAATCATCGAAAGTGTATGACATTCTTGCTTCTTGAACTTTTTTTGAAAATGACATAAATAACACCTAATTAAAATGAATCTAATAATTCTTTAAGCTCAGCTACTGCTGTATGGTGGATTTTACCAGTATTCCTGTCTCCACCTACACAAGCTGCTCCTCTAATACCGACCACATCACAACCGATATCATGTAAAGGTTTCAATTGGTCTTTTTTAACGGAACCTGCAAGTGCAGTCAACAAACCGTAACTGTGAGCTTCGTCAACGAATTCTTTCAATTTGTCTAAATCTAAATAATCGAATAATGTATGACCGTCTTTAACAGCAGTGTCAAGCATTGCAAGGTCGCATCCAGCATCCTTTGCCACTTTTGGTATTTCCATAGGATCGACCGCACCTACACGGTGAGCGTCAGCATAACCTGCTGCAACAATAATTGTATCTTCACTTACATCTTTTACAGTTTTTACAACGTTTTCCATGACTTCAACAGCTTCATCATGGTCTTTTGTTCCATATAATCCAACTTTAATGTAATCTGCTCCTGAAACATGTGCACCCATTGCTGCAAGTGAAACTGTACCTGGTTTGTATGGCACGTCACCTAAAGTAGCGCTGACAAGTTTGTCTTCAGGAGTTAGTTCTCTAATTTCTTTTATAACCCATGGGAAATTAGCTCCAAGGGAACCTTCCTTAGGATTTTTTACATCTACTATATCTGCTCCACCTTCAATTGATTCGAGAGCTTCTTCACGATTTATAGGACTTATTAATAGAAGCATATATTTCCTCCAATAAAATATAATTTTATAATATAATAATATTACTTCTTTATTATTTATAAGATTATTGTTTTTAAGAAAAATAAAATGAGAAATTTAAAAAAAAATAAAATTAATAAGGGGAATCATTTTTGGAAACGTTGTCCTTGATCTTGCCGTGGGCCCTCGGATAGAATCCAACATCAGTTGAGAGTTTCCTCATGTTCTCGAGTATTTCGTTGGTAGGGATGCTTAAGGGACAGTTGAGTGTGCACAATCCGCATAGCGTGCACATGTAAAGGCCTGAGTTGAAGCAGGTCTCGTCATCCTCGATGAACTTTGACATTGCAACCCCACGTCCTCCAAGGTAGTTGTTGAAGCCGAATTCGTTACCGACGGCATTGTAGACAGGACAGTGAACGATGCAGTTTCCACAGCCTATGCAGTACAGGCATTCCTCAATCGCCTCGCTTCTTCCATTGTCCAGAAGTATGACAACAACCCTTTCAGCACCATACATGTTCTTTATGAGTTTTTTCTCGATATCAGCTGTTTTTGACGGTCCGGATATCACATTCATATATGATGTGACATAGCTTCCTGTTGCAAATATGGTTTCCAGCTTAACAATAGAGATTGCGTCTTCCAATGTCGGCACTATTTTATCGATTCCGGCTACGATTATATGCAAATCCTTCAGTGAAACTATTGAAATATTGCCCTCATTGTGCACCATTACAAGGGATCCCTCTTCAGACGCTATTGCATTGGCTCCACTTATACCTACTCTTGCATTTTCAAGGCGTTTTAGCACATCAGCCCTTACCGCCCGCATGATTTCCTGAGCGTCAGGGTTGACATTGACGTCAAGTGACTCGTTGACAATGCCTGTGATGTCTTCAATATTTAAATGTGAAGCAGGACCTGTTGGATGAACCGGCTTGTTGTCAGTCTTTTTGAGCTGCAATATGCGGTCTCCCAAATCAGTTTCGACAACATCAATCTTTAAATGGTTTTTTAAATTAATCTCACCTAAGGTGTTGGATTTGGCCTTGGCTATGACCTCTGCATCATACTCATCAATCAATCCATCGATTATGTCCAACGCATCCTGTGATGTTTTGGCAAATTCAACCTCAATGCCATTGCGCTTAAACGAATCGATAACCTGATTGAACAGCTCATCCTTGTTTTCAAAGGAATATTTTTTGATTTCCTGAACCCTTTTGGTCAGTCTTTTGGTGGATTCGGAGTCCTTGATGCTGTTAGATCTGCTCTTGACAGTATCAAATGACTTTCTCATTGTTTCAAGTTCACTCTTCTTCATCCAAACCACCATATTTAACTAAAAATTCAGTCAGGTCAAGCACTTCAAGCTCATCATTGCTTAAGTTAAGCTTACAGAAGGGACATGCGGTTACAAGAGTCTTACATCCTGTATCCATAGCCTGGCCTATTCTTGTCTTCGCCATCTGTGTTGCTATTTCGGGATAGGCTGACTTCACACCGCCGCCAGCACCGCAGCACAGACTGTTCTCACGGTTGTTTTCCATTTCAACAATGTTGGCCAATGCCCCTATAACGTTTCTAGGCTCATCGAAAACCTCCATGTGGCGAGCCAAATGACAGGAATCATGATAGGTAACGTCCAGTTCACCTTTTTCAAGATTGAGCTTGCCGTCCCTAATCAGTTCATCAAGCAATTGGGATATGTGAATGACATCCAATCCTTCATAATCCTCTTTTAATGTCTTGTAGCATCCTGCACATGACGTGATGATTTTTTCACCATTTAAGATTTCTGTATTCTTTTCTATTTGTCTTTGGGCTTCATTAAAAAAGCCAGTCCTTAGTAGAACTGACCCACAACATTTCTCATCTTCCAAAATATGATAATCCACACCCGCAATGTCCAATAATTTTTCGGTTGCCTTCTGGATTGAAGTTTCCTTCTCTCTTGCGGTGCAGCCTCTAAAATAAAGCATTATTCATCCTCTTCATCATCAAGGGATATTTCATTGTTAATAGCCACTTCCTTGACTATCTTGTTGATTTCGTCCTGCAGCCTATCTACTCTATTGAACAACCCAAATATTATGTAAAACAGTACCACAAATACTGCTATGATAATAAAGTCCAAACCACGGGTTATACCGAAGAGTCTCGCAAATTGCTCACTGGCCCTTGGGAATATGGAGAACAAAATCACGAACAGCCACAATATTGTCCATAGGATAAGGGTAATCAGGGATTGTTTTTGCTTTAAATACCTATAAACAAACCATAATATGGCCAATATTGAGATTATTGGAAATAATATTGAATATAATAACATTTAATCACCTAAAACTGATGTTTAATCATTTGAATTAAAATTTTAAATGCCTCTTTTACATTTGTTCCTTTTGCCTGGGTTTCAGGAGTGTAGATAGTTTGAATCGGAACCTCAGCAAATGGAATGTTGTTATCGTTGACTTCACGTATGAATTCAGAGGAAATGAGATAACCCCTGGCATTGATATTGATCTTTTTTAAGGCATCCTTTGTAATTGCCCTGAAACCTGTCTGTGAATCGCTTACGTTAACCTTATAGAATATTCTTGTCAGAAGGTTCATGACCAAATTTGCAAAATTCCTGCTGAACGGCATGTCCTTAAGTGGTCTGACACCAATGACCGCCTGGGCCTCGCCTGTAACGAGAGGCCTTATCACATTATCCAAATCATCAGCGGAATGCTGGCCATCCGAATCCATGCTAACAACATATTTCGGGTTATACTTTAAAACAGCATCAAATCCTGTTTGTGTTGCAACGCCAACTCCACGATTGATTATCAATGAATAGACATGAATCTTATCTGGAAATTTCCTTTTGGATTCTAGGATAACATCCAAAGTATTGTCTGATGAGCCGTCATTTACCACAACCATGTTGTATCCCTTTTCGGCAATTGATTCTATGACAGGCTGTATTCTTGTCGCTTCATTATATGCTGGAAGAACCACATATGTCGCATTCTTATCTTCCAAGGTTAACTCGTATTCCATTTCACATCACTTATAATGGTCCTGCATCCTCTTTTCCTTCACGCATACCCATACCGGCTTCTTTTCTCATTGCCTTTCTGTGATACATCATCTTTATCAGGTTTTGGGCATGTTCACGTGCCCTGTTTTCCGCAAGTTTAGCAAGCTCAACAGGATCCTCTTCCTCATCCTCATGCACAAACACTTCCAATATGTGGGTGTTTGTCATGAGCTGTGCATTGATCAGTCCGGTTGATGCCTCATGAGCACACATCTTGTCCTTTTCCATTGGTCCTGGCATTCCAAGTGCCATTACAATATCACAGTTTTCCTCTTCAATGAGAATTTTGGCGGTTACAGGCAAATCTTTAACTCCAGGGACGGTTTCCCTGATTATCTTCAAGTCATAAGCGTTCTTTTTAAGCTCGTCTATGGCGGCTGCCGCCATGTCAAAACGTGCAAAAGTTGTATCGCAAATTCCAATTCTCATCTAAATTCACCTTATGAAAAAATATGTCTTTAATAATATAAATGTTTAGTTAAAAATAATAAAGTATTATGAATTAATACCGTGAGTAATACTTTGACTTCAAATTTTATGAAAAAAATATGTGTCAAAAAAAAATTAGTTTTTATTTAACAATTCTAAAAACTTATCCTTAGCTTCATCAATTGTTAGCGGATAATCCCCTTTCATGTCAAATCCTTCACTTTCAAGCTGTTGAAACAAGTCTGTGACAATAGGGACCTTTAGATTAGCCTGTTCCAATATTTCAGGTTTTGCAAAAATTTCCTTAGGAGTTCCTTCAGCAATCAATAAACCGTCAACTAAAACAAAAACCTTCTTAGCGTAATTTGGCACCAAATCAACTTCATGTGTTGAAATTACGATTGTAATTCCCTCATCATTAAGTTCATTCAACAAAATGGACAAATCAACTACCCCTTGAGGATCCAATCCTGCGGTAGGTTCATCCAATACCATGACTTCAGGTTTCATTGCAAGAATTCCTGCAATGGCAACTCTTTTCTTCTGACCTCCACTTAAATGATGCGGTGCGGTCTTTTCAAATCCTGACATTCCTACGCGTGACAAAGCCTCTTCAACCCTGTCCTGAACTTCCTCCATAGGCAAACCCAAATTGAGCGGTCCAAAAGCAACATCTTCCTCAACTGTTGGAGCGAAAATCTGATCATCCGGATTTTGGAAAACGATTCCCACCTTTTGCCTGAACTTGAGTAAGGACTTCTTATCATATTTCAATTCTTCACCATCAATGAACACCTGGCCTTCATCAGGCTGGTAGATACCGTTCAAATGAAGAAACAATGTGGATTTACCTGCGCCGTTTTTACCTAAAAGAGCAACCATATCGCCCTTTTCGACCTTTAAGCTAACTCCCTTAAGCGCCTGATAATCAGCATTATATGAATATTTGATATTTTTTACCTCTAACATTTTAATTCTCCTTTTTTCTTGGTTCATAAACTGGAAGTTCACCAGTGTAACCTCTTGAATCCAGTGCAAATTGCAATGTTTCACTTTTGTCAAGAGACCTTAAAAATATTGTACTTACAAGAGCGCCCAAAGACTTGAATGATGTCCAATATGAATGATAACCTAGTCTTGTATCCTGTGCCTTTTGCATGGTATCGATTTCATTCAAGAATATGAAAATTGCATTATACATCAGAAGAGCGATTTCAACCATGACTTTAGGAACTTTCAAAGTTCTTAAACAATTTAAAATCTTTGCAATAGGTGTTGTGAGGGCTAAAAAGCCTAAACATGGCAAACAGCCAAATACTCTCATAAATGTATAAACCGCATAATGGAAAGAGTCTGTAGTGACCACTATACCAAATATTCCGGTTTCATAAATGACTTCTCCTTTTCCAAAGAAGAACATCAAGAATAGACAGGTTATAACAAGAAATGCCATTGGAAGTGATAGGAATTTCAAATAGGATTTATAGTTGATTTTAGCAATGGCCAATATTACAATGGACATTACAATGAATATGAATATGTCAAAATATAGATTATCAAGTGCTAATGTTAAAATCAGTAAGAAAATTGTTAAAAACAATTTCAAATAAGGATTAGTTTCAGTTAATGCATTGTGATGCGCAATATAATCCATATCAAATTTCATAAAATCACTTAAAAAAAGAAAAAGTAATAAAGAAGATTAATTATTCTTCTTTACCTTGTCCTCTCCAGTAACCAAAGAAGTAACCAATAATGATTGCTCCGATAGCTGCTTGAAGAGCAAATAATAAACTTTCTATTTCACCACTAGGTGGTTCCCATATTGATGAAAACCAAGGTTCATAATGGGACGCTTCAATTTGTTCACTTGCTGCATCGTCAGATCCACCAAAGTATCCATCATCTTCGCCATGACCACTAAACATGATTAATGGTGCAATAAATATAATTATGCAAACAACTGCTAAAATTATTAATGTTGATGTTTTCATTTAATCACCTTATGCTTCATTAGGAGCTAAAGCGCCTAATTTATCTAATAATTTTGGTTTGTAAGCTTTTAATCTGTCCCAGATAATAACTGTTAAGATACCTTCACCAATTGCTAATGGCACTTGAGTAACTGCAAAGATTGTTAAGAAAGCAGTTAATGCTGCACCGAAAGTAGGAGCAGGGAATGCGAAAGCTAATTGGAATGAAGTAGCTACGTAAGTTAATAAGTCACCTAAGAATGCTGCAAAGAATATTGCAATTGTTGATGATATATTAGCTTTGGTTAATCCTTTGTATACAAGCCATGCAACTAATGGTCCAACAATACCCATAGAGAATATGTTTGCACCTAATGTAGTTAATCCACCGTGAGCAAGTAATAATGCTTGGAAAATAAGTACAATAGTAGCTAATACTGCAGTTACTGCAGGACCAAATAATGCTGCACCTAATCCGTTACCACAAGGGTGTGAACAGCTTCCAGTAACGGAAGGTAATTTCAAAGAAGATAAGACGAACATGAATGCTCCACTTACAGCAAGTAAAGCTTTGGATTCAGGAGTTTCGTCTACAATTTTTTTAATTTGATATAAACCAAATGCAACGACGATGATTGATATGACAAACCATATAATACACCAGTTCAATGGTAAATATCCTTCCATAATATGCATAAATTATTTCCTCCAAATTATATCAAAATGATTTGATAAATCTCTCAATAAAAATTTAAAATATATTTAAAAATTTATAAAGTTTTATTGATAATATTATTATATAACTTATTACATATAAATGTATAGGAAAAAGTAATACTTTTTAATTAGGCATACCTAAAAATTTATCAAATTATTTAGCTAAATAGGGATAAAATGAACATAAAAAACAATATTATCTTAGCACTTGACGTGATGAGTGAAAAGGAAGCAATTGAAATATGTGACTCCATAAAAGATTACATCGACACCATCAAAATAGGCTACCCTTTGGCACTTGCTGAAGGCCTTGAGATAATCAACAAGCTCAAGGACAAATTCGGATTTAAAGTGATATGTGACTTCAAGGTAGCCGATATCGATGCAACTAACGAGAAGATATGTGACGAAACATTCAAGGCAGGGGCAGATGCAATAATATGCCACGGATTTGTAGGATCAGACAGCGTCAAAGCATGCCTGGACATGGCAAACAAGCATGGAAAAGAATTATTCCTATTAACTGAAATGTCACATCCTGGAGCCAAAATGTTCCTGCAAAAGAATGCAGATGCAATAGCCGAAATGGGAGTTGACATGGGCATTACAAACTATGTCGCACCAGCCACAAGACTGGATCGCTTATCTGATATAAGAAAAATTGTTGGAAATGATGCATACATAATCTCCCCGGGAGTTGGAAAACAAGGCGGAGACGCTAAAAAAACCCTTGAATACTCAAATGCAATAATTGTGGGAAGAAGCATATACGAAGCGGACAATCCTAAAATTGCTTGCGAAAACATAATCAAATCAACAAAATAAGGTAAAATTATTTTAACTAATAAAAACAAATATATCATTGTTCTTAAGAACCTTAAATAAAAATAGTTAAATGGAGGTGAAAAATATGGCAAATGAAGTAACCAAAATGATTATGGAAACCATATTAGCATTAATCACCACAGCATTCGCATTCGTTGCTGGTGAAGCATGGAACAGTGCAATCCAAGCATTCATTGAATCATTCATCGGTGCTGGAGATGCTATTCCTAGTTTATTCATATACGCTATTATCGTAACCGTCATTGCAGTAATCGTAACTGTACTCATCGCTAGAGTAGCCGGTAAAATGGGCGTAGAAACAGAATAAACAAAAAACAATAAAGGAATTACTTAATTCCTTTTAATTTCTTTTTTTTAATTGACTTTTTCAAAAATCATTCCTGCAATTACATAGGATAATTCAAACAACAGGAAACAGACAAATATCCAAATGTTGAATACCCCACAGATTGCAAGAGCAAAAATTACAACTTTCATCACAAACCTATATTCAAAAAACAGATTTAAAAACTTATTATCAGTGATTTTGGATATCATTTCATGACCAATCTCATCAGACAAAGCAGCCAAAATACAAATTAGCAAAATCACCAGATTCAATTCTGGAATTCCTATTGCAATAGAAATGATTGCAAATACGATTAATGTGATTATATGATGAATTCCATCAACCTTCAGGGCCAGGAAATTGCCTATTAAAATTGCCAGGAAGATGTAAGCCGCTTCAGCATTATAAACTGTTGCAACAGCAGAGGTTATTGCACATAAAACTCCTACAACACTGGCAAGCTGTAAATTATTGTTAATATCCATCAGGTCATCGGAATACTTCATGAAAAATCCTGAAAATATGAATAATATCGCTAAAATAATGTAACTCAACTAATCACCACTTATCTTATCCAAAGCAGCTGCATAGATTAATGGGAAAATAACAGTTACGTCCCCAACGACACTTGCAAGACTGGATCCGCATTTAGCTTTTGCCCATGATTTGGCCTCTTCCAGAGGAGCGCCACCTAAACTGCCTGCCTCAGGCCTGTCCATGGTAATCTGAATGGCAGCATCCAATCCTCCCTTGATAACATTGGAAGCTAGAGTGTAATGTTTAGTCAGACCGCCTCCCAATAGCACTGCGCCAACCTTTTCAGATTCAAAGACAATGTCTGAGAGGTAATGCATATCCGCCACGGCGTCAACAACAAAATCATGATCCTGGCTAAAAATCCATAACTGAAGACCCATCATTGAATCAATTAGTCCAGGTGCGAATATTGGAATGTTGTTCCTTGCGGCTGTTGCCACGAATGAATTTTCATCATCCACCAAAAGGCCAATCTCATAAAGCAGTTCCTGAATGGAAACAACCTGCTTTTTGGATGAGATTTTTTCAAATATTTCGGTTATTTCACTTTCAAAGATTGTAAAATCATCAGACCCGACATTGATATCAGCAATTCTGCCTATTCCCTCTTCGTTTAGCTCTTCATCGTCTTTTCCTTCATGGCGATAATGAGCTCCGCCGAACGCCTCGACAAGGTCATGGGTAATGTTTGCACCACTGGAAATAATCAGGTCAACATGTCCCTCATTAATCATTTTGGTTACGATGTTTCTCATTCCGCCAGGTATCAACGGCCCTCCAAGACTCATGAAAACACTCATGTCCTCATCCTGAATCATCTCAGCCAGTATATTGCATGCTCTCGCTACTCTGCCCGCTCCTAAAACACCTGAATCGTCGAATTGATTTATCAAATCAATTATCTTCATACTGTTATCTACATCAATCTGATTTACTTTCATTAAATCACTTAAAAATTAATTGGTAATAATTGGGAATTCCTTTAGATTGGTAATGCTGTCAAGCAAATCTGTTCTTGTGACTATTCCAAGCAATGTTTGATTGTTGTCTGCAACTATCAGCCTTGAAATGGATTTCTTAAGCATTATATCGATTGCATTGGCAATTTTCAAATCCTCATTTACTATGACAACGTTTGTGGACATCAATTCACCAACTTTCTTATCCTCATTGTCATTAGCTATTGAATTTACAAGATCAGTCAGGGTGAATACTCCTATCACTTTTCCATCCTTTATTACAGGAGCCCCATCTATTTCATTATCGACCAGTTTCCTTGCTGCTTCCTTAACTGAACAGTCAACTTTAAATGACACAACATCACGGCTTGCAATGTCCCCAACAGTCTGTTTAGGAATGCTTCTAATGGTATGGGTGTCGACTAGCAGGATATTGTCCATGTCATCTCTACCTACAATTATTCCGGTCACTCCCAAATTGTTAACCGGAGTAGGACCTATCCTTATGGTATCTCCTAAATTCAAATCTTTAATGCTGCCCAATACCTTGATTGCAGCCTCACATTCACCAGGTTGTGGCACACTTGTAAACTCTATCTTTGCAACGGAAATGTCCTCTACCTTTTGGCCGTTCTTATAGATAGGCACAATTGAATCATTATCTGAAACATTGATGTTCAATGCGTGATACGCTTCAATTGTTGGTTTATATCCTCCCCTAGGCCCAGGCACTCCCTTAACCAAACCTAAGCTTCTTAAGGATTGCATCTGGTTACGTATTGTTCCAGGGTTCCTATTCATAACCTCAGCAATGTCCTCTCCCTTAATTGATTTGCCGTTAGAGGATTGATATAAATTAATCAATGTTTGTAAAATTTCCTTTTGAACAGATGTTAACATGTTATCCCCTTCGAATAATGTAATATTATTATCTTTGTCAAATATGATTTATAAAGATAATGATAAATAATGATAATTATAAAATTTTAAAAAAAAGAGAAAATGAAATGATTTTATTCAATGAGCTGTTTTAAATCATTTCTAATGATTGAAGTTGCGTCAAAGCCCTTGATTGCATCAACCATCTCAGGGAACTTTGCTTTAGGGATTAAAACGTTGATTTGTGAGAAATCAGACCCTGGAGTGATTGTAGGCTCGTCAGCACATAGCTTATTGTCAATCAGGTAATTGGAAACCTCTTCAATCTTGGTGTTTGCAATATTGAACTTGACGTCAAAGTATTTCTTGGCTGTGATTGCTCCCAACAGCTGCTCATAAATCATTTGAGCCTTGTCTAACTTTTCACCTGTACAGCTAACACCAGCATAAAGGCCCGCTGAAGAGTGAAGGATTGTTTCGATTTCCTTTAATCCTGCCTTTCTGAGGCTGCTTCCAGTTTGGGTATTGTCAACAATCAAATCCGCACCCTTTGCAATGTAAACCTCGGTTGCGCCGTCGGAGTTGATGACCTGAACCATCTCATTATCCCCATCGGTCAGACCTCTGACCTGGACAAAAGGAACTGCATCACCATAAATTTCCTGATAAGCTTCATTTTCCATGATGAATTTACGGGTTAGGTTAGGATACTCTGTGAAGCATAAGATTGGAGTTTTTCTATCCTTGTTTGCTCTGAATAAGTCTGATAAATTATTGTATGGAGAATCCTTAGGAACTGCAACTATCAAACGGGTCTTACCATAATCAAGATCACCAATTTTAACGGTGTTTGTTTCCCTCAATACAGATTCCTCTTTAATCCAATCCTCACCAACAATAGCGATGTCAATTATTCCCCTGTTCAATTCGACGGGAGTTGACTGTGGACGGGTTAAGAAAGCAATGATTTCCTCATCATTTAGGATTTCTATCTCATAGGATTCATCGCCAGGCTCATAGCCTTTAACCTCGTAACCGGCATCAACAAAGAGTTGGTAAGTGTTGCCTCTTTTTACGTTATTTAAACTTCCCTTTGGAAGTCCTAAAATTATTTTATCGTTCATATTACTACCTAAAATAAGATTATTCATTAAAATATATAATAGTTTTGATGAAAAAAAAGAAAAAATCAGTTGTGATATGGCTCACAACTTTGCCTATCCAATGCATGTTTGTGGACATGCATATGCTTTACCCCATTATCGGTTTGTATTTCATCAATGATTTTAACACCATCATGGGAATGTGAATGTTCTCCGTCATTGTGGAAATGATAATGTGAGTGTTCGACATTTTCGGAGTCAATCTTCTTGATTGAATCGTCAAAACGCCTGTCATACAGCAATGCCGCATTCAAAACGACAAGGCATGAGCCTGCATTGTGAACAATTGCTCCTGTAACAGGATTCAACAATCCTAAAACAGAACAGACAATGGCCACTGCATTGATAGTCATTGAAATGGCAATATTTGCCTTAATAGTAAATAATGTTGAATTTGAGAGTTTCTTGAGATATGGGATTTTGCCTATATCGTCACCCAAAAGCGCAATGTCAGCCGCCTCGATTGCAACGTCACTTCCAACGGATCCCATTGCAACACTTACATCAGCGGTCTTGAGTGCAGGCGCATCATTTACGCCGTCCCCTATCATACAAACTTTTTTGCCTTCGCTTTTAAGCTTTTCAATCCAGTCAAGCTTTTGTTGAGGAAGGAGGTTTCCATAAACCTTACCTATTCCCACCTGTGAAGCGAAGTAATTAGCAGTTTCTGTGTTATCTCCTGTGAGCAATATAGTCTCAGTTCCCAATTCATGCAAGTTTTCAATCATGCCTTTGGAATCTTCACGTATCACATCAGATAACCCAATCAATCCAACAACCTCGCCGTTTAATGCAACGAGTATTGAAGCTTTTCCTTCGTTTTTTAGCTGGTCTAAATAACTATCGACATTGACATCAATATCATTTTCGATTAAGAATTTGGAGTTTCCTGCATATATGGTACCATAAGAGTTATTGCATGTAACCCCTTTGCCGGGATACATTTCAAAATCTTTTGGCTCTTCAATGTCAATTTCAGCTTCTTTTGCATTATTAACAACAGCTTTAGCCAATGGATGTTCGCTTAACTTTTCACATGAGGCAGTGAGTTTAAGCAAATCCAAATCGGATAAATCCTCTTTCAAAGAGATAACATCAGAAACTTCTAGATTACCGTAAGTTAAAGTACCTGTCTTATCGAATACCAAAGTATTTAAAGCACCCAAGGTCTCCAGTGCCTCACCTGATTTAATCAATACACCATATTTTGTTGCCTGACCAATAGCAGCCATAATGGCTGTAGGAGTAGCAAGAATCAATGCACATGGACAGAACACAACCAAAACGGTTACTCCTCTTTCGATATTGCCTGTAACCAACCATGCCACGATAGCAATTATCAATGCAACAGGAACCAGCCATGTCGCCCATTTATCAGCGATTCTTTGAGTTGGAGCCTGCTTTTCATCAGCTGCCTTAACAAGATCAATCAGCTTTTGAAGTGATGAGTTCTCACCAAGACTTGTTGCCCTGATGTCAATTGCACCATACATGTTCATGGTTCCACAGAACACCTCATCTCCAACCCCCTTATCAATAGGAAGAGATTCACCAGTCATGATTGATTGGTCAAGTGATGAGGTACCGTTTATTATCTCACCGTCGACAGGTACGCTTTCACCAGGAAGTATCCTTAATGTATCACCAATCTTAATTTCATCGACAGGCACAACTTCCTCAACTCCATCAACAATTCTTCTTCCGGTTTGTGGAGTTAAATTGATGAGGTTTCTCAAACCTTTCTTAGCTCTTTCCACTGTCCAATCTTCTAAAAGAGCTCCTAACGCCATAATCCAAGCAACTTCACCTGCAGCAAATATCTCACCGATTAAAAGTGATGCAACCATAGCTATTGCAATCAATAATGCAGATGAAATCCATTTTTCACGTATCAATCTGGTCATCGCCAGGAGCAACATTGGAATACCACTGATTATTACTGTTCCCCAAGCGGGGTTCAAGTAAATCGGTGTGTCAATTCCAAAAATCATAAAAATAACTGCTATTAATAGGAATATTCCTGAAATAATGGTCATCTTTAGACCAAATAGGAAATCAGTTATTTCATCAATCACACAAAACACCTCTAAGTATTACTTTTTTTAAATTTATTTAAATACTCAGTATTACTCAAAAATTTTTTAAGGGCCTCTCCCAAAAATTTTAAAACCCATTAAAAAATTAATTCAGTAAGTACCAACAGCCAAAAAGTATTACTTTTTTTGAGTTCATTTAAATACTCAGTATTACTATTGATTATTTTAGACTACATAGTATATAAAATTATTACTTTTTTCGAGTTCATTTAAATACTCAGTATTACTTGAGAAAAAAATAGTGAAAATTATTTTACAAAAAATGTGAAAAAATCAGTCGGAAAGGATAGTCATGACCTTCCGGGCGTAAACCCTATCCTTTTCCTTTTCATCTTCAGGCAAGTCAGAAAATGGGATCATTAGCTTATCCCACTTATCCAGCCTATCTTTGACCCTTAAAACAACTTGCTGCTCCTCATCACTCAACTCAACATCTGATTTTTCAATGACTTTAAGCAATGAAGACAAATCATCAGATAACACATCCGCCCATTCGCACCATTGAACATGTTCCAATTCCGCCAATTTCTCCAATGTGTCATCATTCATAATAATCACTTATGGCTTCATTGCCAAATCCATTATGCTGAATGGATCTCCCTCTTTTCTAGGGGCAGGAGCACCCATTCCAAAAGCGGATTTGGCGAATTCCTTATTCATTCTCTTTGAAACTTCACCAAAAATCATCTTATATGCTGTGCATTGCGGATCTACAGCCTGTGGAGTCTGATATGCAACAATCGCATTGTAAGGACATCCACCCTCACAATATTTAACATATCTGCATTTCTTGCAGTTCTCATCCACATAATCCCTGAATTCCATAAGCTTTGCCCATGCATCGGATTGCTTCAAATCGTCAAAGCTTGGGTTTGTGGACACGTTGCCCAAAACATATTCAGGCATTCCGACAAAGCGGTAGCATGGATATATTGAGCCTTCCGAACCCACCGCCAAGGTGGTTCCAATGCAGTCCGCAAATGTGCATAGGGTTCCTCTTCTTCTAAGTGAGGACTTGCAGATATGGTCTAAATCCATAACAGTGAACTTATCCAAATCATATAGATACTTATCCAACCAATCGATGAGCAATTTACCGTGTTCCTCCTGGTCAAGCGCCCAAGGGTCTGCATTATCTCCTCTAAGTGACGGCAATGCAGCATGAATCTTAAGATTCATCTTTTCACTCTTAAAGAACTCATACAACTCATCTGAAAAATCCTTTGAATAATCGGTAACCGTTAAAACAAAATTAATAATCAGTCCCTTATCCTTGGCCAATCTGAACTTGGACATGGTCTTGTCAAAGTAGCCAACACCCCTCTGATAATCGTTTATTTCCTTTGGCCCATCAATGCTTGTACTTACAACCACATTGTATTCCAAAAACAGGTCTATCAACTCTTCGGTCAAAAGCCAGATGTTGCTTTGAAGTGAAAATCCTTCAAGATTGTCCAATGTGGACAGCTTCGCCAATGCTTCCTTATAGAAGTCATATCCTGCGAGCAGCGGCTCTCCACCATGGAATG
Source organism: Methanobrevibacter thaueri (assembly GCF_003111625.1). Lineage (NCBI taxonomy): Archaea > Methanobacteriati > Methanobacteriota > Methanobacteria > Methanobacteriales > Methanobacteriaceae > Methanobrevibacter > Methanobrevibacter thaueri. The sequence goes on from NZ_MZGS01000016.1 coordinate 125,592, forward strand.
TGAAATGAACCTTATCGTCCCTAAAGTCGCCTAGCCATTCAACAATCTGGTCGATTATTTCCAAATCCATCATTTCCCTTTTATTTTCAGAACCCCAACAGTATTTGCAGTTTGATGGACAGTTGAGTGTGGGGATAATCATTACATGAAATGTCATATTTAACCGTAAATTTTATTTAATTCGTTTAATAATTGTTTTTTCTCATCAGGATCCATATTTTCATTTACAAAGAATATGTAACCACAGTTTTCGCATTTTACAGTATCCATTTCTGCGTGGGACCTGTGATTGTCCAGCATTTTCCTGTGAGCTATCTTATCCTTTGAGCCACATTTCGGACATGGTGCTAATAATTCTTCAAGCTTCATTTTTTCACCTTGGTATTACTTTGGTTTTCAAAATATATAATCATATATATTCATTTTGATGACAATTAACGATTCAGGAACTTTACAATGTATTTATATGCCGGTATGCCAATGTTTTTTGCAATAGGCAATATATATTTAAGTCCTGGCAGTTCGAATTCCTTTTTGACCTTCTCAAGCTCGGAGATGATGTCAAGTTTTTGCGGACATTTCCTGAGGCATTTTCCACAGCCGTTGCACAATCCCGCATTGGCTGCACTGCCCATTATTCCTCCGACAAGCTGATAGTAATCAAGAAAAGACTGGTTTATGAAACCCTTATGGTCAAAGAGATACTTTTCATTGTATGTCTTGATGCATTCGGGAATGTTGACCCCCTGAGGGCAAGGCATGCAATATCCGCAGGTGGAACAGTTAATCCTTAATGAATTCTTCATTACTCTCTTGACGAGCTCCACGGTCTCCAGCTCCTCGAATGTCATGGACATTGGAGTTGTGGCATTGGCGATTGCAAGATTGTCATCAATCTGTTCCATTGAATTCATCCCTGAAAGGACACAGCTGACATTCCGGTTGTTTAGCACCCACTGCAGAGCCCATTGGGCAGTAGTCTTGTTGGGGTCCGCCTTTTTGAATATCTCTTCAGCTTCCTTAGGCATCTTCCCGGCAAGGATTCCTCCCTTCAACGGTTCCATCACAAAAACACCCATTCCTTTGGAGGCGGCGTATTCTATTCCCTCCACGCTGGCCTGAACATTCTCATCAAAGTAGTTGTACTGGACCATAACAACATCCCAGTCATAACCGTCGATTAGGATGTCGAATTCCTCCTTGACGCCATGATATGAAAAGCCGACATGCTTTATCTTGCCTTCTCTCTTGGCCTTGTTTAAAAAATCAATCAAGCCCCTTTTCAGCAATCTGTTGACGGTCTTCAGGTCCACTGAATGGATAAGATAATAATCAATGCAATCCCTTTGGAGGCGTTCCAGTTGCTCATCGAGGAAGTTTTCCATGTCCTCATACTTTCTGACATGAATGGAGGGAAGTTTGGTGCATATCTTTACCTTCTCCTTATATTCCCCCTGCAGAATCTCACCTAAAAACTTCTCGCTATCCCCATAAAGATAGGCTGTGTCAATGAAATTAACGCCATTATCGATTGCGTAATAGATTTGCTGTTTGGCTTTTTGTCTGTCTATCTTACCGTTTTTTAAAGGCAATCTCATTGCTCCAAAACCCAATGGAGAAACTTCATCGCCTGTCTTTTTGATTAATCTATTTTGCATAATATCAACAGCAAAAAAATAAAATAAGAAGTTGCAATGGCTTGCAACTTGAACTTAAGCTTCCCTAATCATTTCCTTCATGTATTTGATCAGGTCATCTTTTGATTCAGGGTCATCCATTGCAAATTCGATGGATGTCTTCAACCATTCGAACCTGTTACCTATGTCATAGGTTTTTCCCTCAAAAGTGACACCGTAAATGGCATCCAATTTTGACAGCGCATCGGTCAATTGGATTTCCCCTCCGACGCCAGGTTCGGTCTCATCAATCTTATCGAAAATGTCAGGTGTCAAGACATAACGACCCATTATGGCCAAATTGGAAGGTGCCTGATGAGCCAATGGCTTTTCCACCAATTTTTCAATGTTGTAAACGTTATTTTCAACTTCAGTACCCTTGATGATACCATATCTTTCCACCTTTTCCTTAGGCACAGCCTCAAGGGAAATCGCTGAAGCGCCATACTTGTCATGAACGTCAATCAGCTGCTTTGTGCATGGAACAGGACCCTTTGTGATTGAATCGCCCAAAAGCACTGCGAATGACTCGCCGCCAACATGCTTTTTGGCACAGTAAATAGCATCTCCAAGACCTCTCTGTTCCTTTTGCCTTACATAACAGATATCCGCCAAATCAGTGATTGCACGAACTTGCTTTAACCTGTCGTCCTTACCTGCACTTTGCAGGGTTTGCTCGAGTTCAAAGGATTTGTCGAAGTGGTCCTCAATGGATCTCTTATTCCTACCAGTTACAATCAGAATATCATCTATTCCTGAAGCAACTGCCTCTTCTATAACATATTGAATTGTTGGCTTGTCATAAACTGGCAACATTTCCTTAGGTTGCGCTTTAGTAGCAGGCAGGAATCTTGTACCGAAGCCTGCTGCAGGAATTACAGCTTTCATAAATTATCACCATAAACTTTTATTAATATACTTTTTAATTGAATTCTTATAAATAGATTAGTAATTTGAAAAAAAGGAAAATAGGGTTATTTTCTGACTGTAATCCTGTTTGAATTTGTTAATCCTTTGTAAGTTGTTTTAATCTTATATTTTCCCACTTTCAATTTTTTTGGGATTTTGAAAATAGCTATTCCCTTTTTGTTGGTTTTTAGTTTATATGTCTTGCCTTTGAATTTGACTTTAACCAATTGATTTTTATATGCCTTTCCCTTAGAGTTAAGGACTTTGATTTTGAATTTAGCTGATTTCTTAACTTTTTTAGATTTGTTTTTAGTTATCAAAGTTGTCTTGACGGTTATCTTATTCTTAACCTTCACATCTTCAAACTTGGTGATTACTGTGTATTTGCCGGGTTTCATGTTGATTTTTAAAGTGGCATATCCACTCTTGTCGGTTCTGACCTTGTATGTATTCTTGCCAATTGTGAAGTTGACGAATTTGCCGACAGCCGGTTTTCCATCGGCACCATAGACACGCACCTTGAATTGTTTGGATTGCTTATAATACTTGACAAGGTTTTTAGAAACTATTTTGGTTTTGGGAACTATTTTGACTTCCAGTTTCCCCTTGCTGAATGACAATTGGACAAAGCCGTCACGGTCCGCTGTCACGGTGACATTGCCTGGGATGTCCAATTCTGTGAACTCTGATAAGCTTCCATCATTTCCCAATAATAGGACATTGGATTTCACTACAATAATGTCCCCTTTCTTAACAAAGTCCTGATTATAAGAAGCATTCAAAACAATCCAGTTATGGAGATTGCTGATCTTATCTATTTTTGTATCAGGCAATATGTCTCCCCAGAAATTGTAGTCAGCAACAACATTTCCGGAATATGGATAAAGAGGACATCCCTCTGAACTTAGCAGGAATGAGTATTTAATAAGTCCGTTTTCACCAAACCACATTATGTCCCTTCCGAAAATACTTCCTGAATTGACGAATTTGGAGTAGAGTATTGTGCCGTTTTCACCAATCCAACAGATGGCGGCTCCTGCCCAGGCATCATTTTCATAGAATTCACTTTCCAGAACTTTACCTAATGAGCCTCTCCAACATATTGCTCCTCCGTAATTCGGATATCCCACACCGTTATTTTTAAATATGCACCTGAAAACGGTTCCGTTTGTAGCATTCCATACTATTGCTCCGCCTTCATTGACCTTGGCTCCCATCGGTCTGAGCCTATACGTATGGATTTCAATTCCATTCACATCAATCCAGACCTCTTCCTTGTCGAATGGGTCATCCTCTATTCCGCTGCCGTAATTATTTGTAAAATTGCAGTTTTCAACTGCTCCATTGGCCCCATTCCAGTAGATCGCACCACCTCCGGCACTATTTGAAAAATATCTTCCATAGGCATTTCCATTCACGAAATTGATATTCTTCAGTGTGACGTTATCTGCGGTGACATTAAACATTCTTGATGCCTTTTTTCCGTCCAGGGTATGGCCTGCCCCATCAATAGTGATTGATTTTGAAATCATGATTCCCTTATTTGAACCGTTTCTGTATTCATAGTCACAATCAAGGACCAATATTCCATTTTCAGGGGTTTCATTGATTTTTGCAGACAAATCATCGAAAGTGGAAACATTGCTTTGCACCACATCCTGCTCAGCAGGATATGTTGTGTTGGCGTCACTGGCAACATCTGATGCGTTGACTGTGGAGATGACTAAAAAGCCTAAAATCAATATTAAAATTCCCAAACAGATTTTAGATAAATTGCTTGATATCCGAAACATGTGTTAATATTAGTTAAGCAAATATTTTAAAAGTTTCTAAAAAAAGTTTTATATAAATGGTGCGGGGGACGGGACTTGAACCCGCGAAGGGACTGACCCACTAGGCCCTCAACCTAGCGCCTTTGACCGCTCGACCACCCCCGCATAATAACAAAAGTAGTTATAAAAAAATATATTTCTCAAGTTATATATAGTTAACTATTTTTAGCATAATTTTATAGTTACATCCATAACTTTTTCATTTTTTAAATCCTCAATCAGGTCACTGTCAAGATCCTTGGCTGCCTTGTCCGCATGAATCATCAGAGTGCGTGAGCATGTGTAGTCGCTGGTTCTGCACACAATGTCTGTCGGATGAGTCAGGGTCAGGTCCTCATGGCCAAAACCGTTGATTTCATCATGACCGTTCTCCGTATCAAGCATTACCTTAATTCTTGTGTTGGAATCGGCTATCTTGTCCTTAAACTCCTGTGGAAAGTTCAGCATTGACTTGTCTGCTGATGTTCCGACAATGCAATCTGCAGTCGGGCCGATTTCAACATCCTTTGTTATCTCAAATGTTGATTTGTGTAGGGAAGTCACATTCCTATGGCCCCTGCTTTTAAGTTTGAAAATCATAAATATAATTAGATTGAGAAAACTAATAAAATTTTTCATGTGAGAATATGAAGGGATGCTATTGCCTGGTAATATACATTAAGAAAAAATCCGAAATAGGAATTGGAAAAAAACTAGGAGTTCTTGAATTCAAAAAGGGAATCTATGTATATGTGGGTTCAGCAATGAATTCACTGGAAGCACGACTAAACAGACATTTAAGTGACAGCAAAAAACTACATTGGCATGTGGACTACCTTTTAAAAGAGGACAACTGTAAAATAATAGACATTATCTATAACATTGACAAGAAGGTGGAATGCGATATATCTCAACACCTTAAAACACATGCAGTTGGAATAAAAAATTTCGGATGTTCAGACTGCAACTGCGAAAGCCACCTTTATTTTTTCAAAAATAGAAGTGAAGCTATTGAACATGTGAAAAATGCATATGATTCAATAGCCATCGAATGCAATTTCCTTAAAATATGAAACCTTTCTTTTTCTTGTGCCTATATGAAATCTCAAATGAGTTGAGTGCAATCTCCTTCAGGACTTCAGCATCACTGTCGCTGATTCCGACAATGTCTTCCCATTTCCTTTCAAGATCGGATATTTCATCTAGAATTTTAATGCCTTCAGAAGTTAATGTGCAATCATATTCGAGCCCGTTGTTTGGTTGCTTATCAACCTCCACCAGACCCAATTTGGCAAGCTTCTCATATTTTTTCAAATACAGACCCAAATGAAGATTGAAAAGATCATCCTTTTTTGCCTTTTCAAATTGCTTTATTCTGATTTTTTTATGATGCGGCTTTTCATGCTTTTTGACCTGCTTTAGGAGCTTAATCTGACTTTCATGCAAAAATATGCTCAGGTTTTCCCTTACATAAGTCATTTTAGACTCTTCGATAACCCCTATCAAAGCTGAGGCAGGCATCTTAGCTATAGCATCTTTATGGGGATGTGCCATCCAGTCACCTCATTTCATATTTCCGAATATTCCCCTCATGATTCCTTTTGTAACCTCACGAGTAACTGTTGAGGCCGCTTGTGTAGCTGCCCTTTCAACAACCTTTTGAGTAGTGGTCTTTTTGGCCCTTCCACCTTTTGTTTGCTGTTGGCCTGCAAGGACAGTTCCTAAAATTCCACCGATAACATCAACAGCTCCAGGCTGTTGAGGTTGTTCCGGAGCAGCTTCAGATTCTACTGTTTCTACAGGTTCTGCAGGAGCAGGTGCCTGTTGGGCTTGAGCCTTTACCTCCTCAATTACTTCAGGTGCCACTTCACTTTCCATGTTCGGATTCTCATTAATCTTATTCAATAACAATTCATAAGCGGACTCAGCATCCAATGCCTGAGCGTATTTTCCTTTTAATGTGGAAATGTCAATCAGTTGCTGTCTCAATTCATCCTCAATGGCTCCAATGTGGCTTTGTGGAGGCACAATATCCACCTGTTCAACAACAGTAGGAACACCTTTCTCATCCAGTACGGACACAAGTGCCTGACCGATTCCCAAGTTGGAAATCACTTCGGCAGTATCGAAGTCAGGGTTTGCCCTGAATGTTTCTGCAGCCACCTTAACCGCCTTTTGGTCTTTTGGAGTGTATGCGTGAAGTGCGTGTTGAACACGATTACCCAATTGTGCCAATACATCATCAGGAATGTCTGCAGGAGATTGTGAGATGAAGTATACTCCAACTCCTTTTGACCTAATCAGCCTTACAATCTGTTCGATTTTTTTGGCGAATTCAGGAGACATGTCATCGAATAGCAAGTGGGCTTCATCAAAGAAGAATACGAATTTAGGCTTGTCCATGTCTCCCACTTCAGGCATTGTTTCAAATAATGTGGACAGCATCCAAAGCAGGAATGTTGAGTAGATTTCAGGTGATAGAGATAGCTTTTGAGCATCCAGAATGTTGATAATTCCCATACCATTGTCATCTAGCTGCATGAAGTCACCGAGTTCAAGCGCAGGTTCTCCGAAGAAATCGTTACCGCCTTGGTCTTCAAGTGTGATTAGGCTTCTGAGTATTGTGTTGGCTGACTTATCGGCAATGGCACCGTATTCACCTTCAAACTGTGCTTTGTTTTCAACGACATAATTAATCATTGATTTCAAGTCTTTAAGGTCGATTATTGGAAGGCAGTGCTCATCTGCCACTTTAAATACAATGTTCAATACTCCTGATTGAGCTTCTGACAAGTTTAATATTTTTGAAAGCAATACAGGACCCATTTCTGATAATGTTACTCTTATCGGAAGTCCTTTTTCACCGAAAAGATCCCAGAATTCAACAGGATATTCCTTGAACTTGAATCCCTTAGCGTCAAGACCGTATTTTTCCCTGTTTTTAGTGATGAAATCGTTTCCGGAACCTATTTTTGCAAGTCCGGAGATGTCCCCTTTCATGTCCGCTAAAAATACAGGAACCCCCAAATCAGAAAAGGATTCTGCAAGTACCTTTAAGGTAACGGTCTTACCAGTTCCTGTTGCTCCGGCTATTAAACCGTGACGGTTAGCCAGTTTCGGTAATAAAAACACGTCAGTATTTTCATTACAGCCTATTAATATTTTTTCTTCGGTATACATTGATGTTCACCCATTTTCTATTTTCTTAATTAAATAATTAGTTTTTTTAACTATATTATTCTTATTGTAAGCCTGAGCAATTCTCTTGATTGCATCCAGATTTTTCACAAAATTATCCAGCCATGAGAAAATGTCTCCAGGATAGATTTGAATCTGATATTTTCGAAACAGCTTGTTTGATATGTCCTGCGGATCCTTTCCCTTTAGCCTTTCATGGACAATTACCTCTGATATTCCCCTCTGCAGGCATTGGCAGAACGGCCTGTCCTGGCATCTGCACTGCATGAAGTCTGACTGTATCCTGATTAGCGCTTCCTGGAATTTCTTGTCCACCTTGTCTATTGCCTCACCACTTGATATGATATCCAATGTGGATTCCGCAAATAATCTTGTTGAAAACTTGATTTTTAAGGCATTGGATATCTGGTTGTGAATGACGCTTGAGAGATATGCATTTTCAAACATCTCCAAATCCATTGCCATTGCCAATATCAATACCTTCAGCTTGTCATACTTGTCCTTTTTCTTGTACATCGGAGAGTGTCCGACATAATGCTTCAGGTAATTTCTATCGTTTAATGTATTTTTGATGAATTCTGCATCGGCTATTGATAGGAATGAGACTGATGCTGCCCTTCCATATTTTGTAACTTCCAATCTGTTTGACATCCTGTTTATAAGCTCCAGGTTCTCCATCTCGTCAATGGCAATCTTGATGCTTATTGGAACATCGATATTCTCATAAAACCCGTTCAGCTCATCCATTGTCCTGATGGAAGTCGATGAGATGTCCGCCAGAATCTGCTCATATGCTGATTCCTCATCATATTCAATGTAGACGTCATCGCTGTTGCTCTCCAAAAGGTCCAGCGCCATTGCCTCTTCCGATTCGCCTGCAAAGTCATTTCCCACTTCAGGCAGAAGATAGACGATACCTCTATCGTGATATGAAGGCCTTCCGGCACGGCCAAGCATCTGTGCAAACTCATTCGGGTTGATCCACTTGTTTCCCATCACAAGTGAGTCGAATATTACCTGTGATGCGGGGAAATCCACACCTGCGGCAAGGGCAGCGGTCGTTACCACACATGAAATCTTTCCCTTGTCGAAGTCCTTTTCGATCTTTTCCTTCTTGTAGTATGACAGCCCCGCATGGTATGCCTGGGCATTGACATGCTTATTCATCAGGAAGTTGGCAATCTGATGGGTTTTTCGCCTTGAACTGGTAAATATGATAGTTTGTCCACGGTATCCCTTCTTGGATTTTGTGTTGAATTCCCTCTTTACGAGCTTCTGCATGATATGGCGCTTTTGGGCTTCATTTCTGACATACACTAGATGCCTTTCCAGAGGAACCGGCCTTTCGGAATACTCGACCAGCTTCATGTTGAACTCCTCTGCCAAAAATTCAGGGTTCTTTACAGTAGCTGAAAGCCCAATTACCTGAGTTTTGGGATACAGATGTTTGACACGTTTGATCAGACCGTTCAGGCGTGTTCCACGGTCCTCATCATCGATCATGTGAATCTCATCTATCAGAACGACACCCAAATTGGACAATGACTTGGAGTTGCCGTTTCTTAGAAGATAGTCAATCCCCTCATATGTTGCAACGACGATATCTGCCTTTGAGACATCGGAATCCGGAAGTTTAAGCTCCCCTTTTGCCTTTACACGGTTTCTTCCAACCTTGATTGCCACCTTCAATCCCAATTTTGAGTATTTCTTTTTGAAATCATGGTATTTCTGATTTGCCAAAGCCACCAACGGCGTTAGGAAAACGAATTTCCTGCCTTTTAAGGCCTGTGTGATACCTGCAAGCTCACCTACCAGTGTCTTTCCGGAACCGGTTGCACTTACAACAAGCAAATCCTCACCCTTCAAAAGACCTTCCTTAATGGCCAAATACTGAACGGGAAGCAAATTAGTGTTTCCGGAATCCAAAAGAATCTTTTTGAATTCCTTATCGATTTTCAATCGTTTCATGTCAATTGGGGGAATGATATGCTTGGACTTCTTGGTCTTGTCGAAGAGTGTCAGTTTCCTGTTCTTCAGCGGGTCAAAATGAGGGTCAAGAACGGACAATGTCTTTTCCAGACTGCCTGTCTTTTCCAATGTGGATTTTAGATTTCTGAAAATCTTTTTATCAAAGCCCTGAAGCTTGATTTCATGCTTTATTGTGTCAAATGCACAATCCTTACAGATCAGCTGATTGTGATATTTGTATGAGAAATCGGAGTTTACTATTGTGATGTTTCCCTCATAGGCACAATAGTCGCAGACTTGAGTGTGCCTGACCTTGATGTTGAGTGACTTCAGGAATCTTTCCACCTTCTCGTCCTTGGTTGCAAGGAAAACGGCCTGGCTTCTCAAAAGCTTTATCACCTCTCCCGGAGGCATCAATTTCTCATTTAAAGTGGAGTTGTCCTTGAAATTATAATCCGCCACAAATCTGGAAATGGATAATGTGTCGCCTTCATCACTGAACTTGATGTTTCCGACAAATTCGGGTTCCCTCTTATGATTCAGGGCATTTTTCGGAGAACCTATAGGATATAATCTCCACTGTTTTTTAATCTTTTTTAAAACTAGCATTGTATTTTAAATATATTCTTAATTGTTAATAAATCTTGAACCTCTCCGGCTTGTAGAAGCCGGAGAATTCTTGCACAATAAAGTTAAAAAAAAAGTAATTGAATTTGATTACTCCATGTAATCAAATCTGGTTTCCAATACAATAATCAATATGAATCCAATTACCGCAACGACAACACATGGCAACAGTGCAGACAGACCAGCGCCAACGGAACCTGCAATCTGTACGGCGGGAACCTTTAATGACCCGAGCATTACACCAATCAGAAATGCCATTGTGATTTCCTCATAATTCTTAAGCAGGTAATTGAGTATTTTTGAAAATCCGAGAATACCAATAACTGCACCAACGACAAAAACAATTAACTCCACAAAATGAAGCTCATGAAGTGCGGTCAACATGTATTGATACTGTCCAAGCAACAACAACAGGAATGATCCTGAAATACCCGGCAAAATCATTGCACAAATAGCTATCATTCCTGAAATGAAGAGCACTATCAGTGAATGGTCACCGGCTATCGGATTTAGGCTTACGAATATGTAAGTCAGGATTAATCCAACAATCGCTGCAATCACATGCTTGATGTTGATTTTCTCTATTTTCCTGAATAAAATGACCGCTGAAGCAATAATCAATCCTAAAAAGAATGAGAATGTCAATGCGGTGTGCACTTCCATACAGTATGTAACCACTTTTGCAAGGGTCAGGAATGCAACCCCAATACCCAAAATTAACGGGATGAAGAATTTGAAATCAATTTCATCAAGAAGACCATTCCAAAATCCTTTTAAATCCCCTTTAATTAACGGCTTTAGAAATCCGAATTTTATGTTACTTATTGCCTCAATCAAATGACCGTAAATTCCGGTAATCAGCGCAATTGTCCCACCTGAAACTCCCGGAACAATATCCGCCGAACCCATGAAAAGTCCACGAATGAATATTAAAAAAGCTTCCTTAATGTCAAAACTCAATTTATCACCTTATTAATGATAATTTGGTTAATCTATTTTAAATATGTTATTGAAAAAAAAAGAAAAAAAGTGAGAATAATTCCTTAGAATTATTCATCGTTGAAAAACGGTTGTGGGAGTTCGCAAACTCCACTGTCTTTTGCAAGATATGCATATGCGAATGCCGCACAGATTGCTCCTAAAATAGGTCCAACCAAGTATATTGGGAAGAATCCCCAGAGGTTGGCTCCTCCTAAAAGCATGTCCATCAGGTATGGTCCGAATGTACGTGCAGGGTTGATTGAAGCTCCGGTGAATGCACCTAAAACCACGATAACCGCTGCGACGGTCATACCGATTGATATGCCTGCAAAACCAGGTTCTGCTTTCTTGTCAACAGCAACACCCATGACTACCATCATGAGGAAGAATGTTCCAAGGAATTCCGCAAACATAGCCTGCATGTAACTTACGCCAAGTCCTGGTGCTGTTGCACCCAGTCCTCCAATAGTTACTGCTGGAGCGCCAAGGCATAAGAACAGACATAGGCTTCCTAAACATGCACCGATGACTTGTGCAACTATATAATAGATACTGTCAACCAATGCAATGTTTTTGGTTACTAAAAGCCCAATTGTTACAGCCGGATTCAGGTGTGCTCCTGATATCTTACCGAACACATAGATACATATCATTACAGTCAGACCGAATGCCAAAGCTATGGCAATCCAGTCGCCGAGTCCGCCTAAAGGCCCAATTCCTGTGGCACCTGCAGCCTCTGTAATCAGAAGTGTCACTACAGCTGAACCTGTACCGAAAAATACAAGGAAGAATGTTCCCAGAAGTTCTGCAAAGAATTTTTTCCTTATGTTACAAGTCATGTTAACTCACCTATACAGCTTCTCTCCATTGACAGTATTCGTGTTTGTTGTCCACAAGTGAAGCAGCAGCACAGTTTTTACATCCCCTTACAGGAGATCCAGGTGCTTCCTTGTTAAGTGCAATGATATTTGTCATCATGGTTGCTGTAATTGGTTCTGAAGTTAATAGACATGGGTAGTCTGCCAATCTCATGAGTGATGAGAATCTTACTGTAATAGCGCATGCAGGGTAAGTGTATCTTTGTGGATTCATTACGGTTTCACTAGCTAAAATAGGACTTAAGTCAACGTCAAATCCATTGATTTTAGGCACTAACTCTCCACCGGTACCTGCTCTGAATTTTCTGGCACCGCTAATTGCATTGAATCCTCTGTAAATCATGTCCATGAAGTCACAGTTATGTAACTCGGCAGCAGCACCTCTTGTTGGATATTGCTGTACAAAGTTGTGGAACCTTTTGGAGAACAAGTCAACTACCATAGGTGCATTGAATCCGTCTAATTCCAATATGAATTCAGTGGCACAAGCGGATGAACCTGTAGATAATTTGAGAACATCAAATGCGGTTTTATAATTATCTAAGTTTCCTCTTAATGTTGCATCAATTACTTCAGCAGTTGCTTGAACAATTGCCAAGGTCATGTCATCCTTACACATGTTGTAAGTGGATTGACCGATGTGGTGTCCTATATCTCCAACACAGTATGCAGGGACAGTTACAATGTTACCATAGTGCACTCCATCATCCATTGCTGCTTTAACGACTGGAGTCATTGCCTTTTTATATTTGTTCATGTAATCCCTTACATCAAAAGATGAATGGTCCGCATCATCCATTAATTTGCCTTGTCCTTCAATAGGTGTTTTGTAAATCATTTGAAGGGCGGCAATTTCCTTTTCAGTTGCTTCAGCTGCTGTTGCGCCCGCTTCAATTGCATTTGCAAATGCGTCACCAACACCATAGGAGGTATTCATACCCCATGACTTGGCTGAAAGGATAGCTTGCTTGTGAGCAACTGGAATGTCTGTTTTTTGCAATATTTGATTTACCACATTACTGGTACTTCCAGGCATCAATGCAAAGTCAACCACACAGGTTGGTCCATAAAATCCACCATATCTTCTAATGGACTCTTTAGAGATTAGTGCTTCGCTATCTGCAATAGCTTGGATGAACTTATCCAAACTGTCAGCGAACTCACCGTCTTCTTCACATAAAATCTCTAAAACAGGCGGGGTCTGGAAATGTTCAATGAATGGGTCATCTTCACATTTCAAGGTGTCTGTAATGGAAGATAAAATCTCAAAATGGTTTTTAACTGATTCTTTGTGTAAGTTAATTACTGATTCTGCTTGACCATCAATTGCTTTCATGCCAGCCACAGCATCAGCGTATGGTTTGGCATCAGTAATTTTAAAGTCATTATACCTATTTTCTGATATAACTGCAACGTCAGCCTTTTGAGCTGCCATTGACTCGTTAATCATCTTTTCATATAACTCTCTCATTTTTATCACCTAGGCAAAAAGAGTATAATGAGCATACTCTTCGATGATAATAGATTATTCACCATATTATTTAAATCTGTTTAAATAATTTTTAAAAACAAGAAAGTAGTTAATAGATGTTTAAATAATTAAAAAATTATTGAATGAAATTAAAAATTAAAAAGGAAGGGATATGAATTTGAAAAATATAATTAGGTTAAATTGCATCAGAACCCCTTTCGCCGGTTCTGATTCTTATTACCTCTTCCACATCGGAAACGAATATCTTGCCGTCCCCAACCTCTCCGGTTCTGGAATTTTCAACAATGACATCAACGAGCCTGTCCAAATCCTCCTCATTGACAATCAGTTCAAGTCTTGTTTTTGGAATCAGGTCTATGCAACGTTTGGAACCTCGATAGGATTGGCTAATGCCCAATTGCTTTCCCATGCCCTTAACGGTAGAGACATTCATTCCTTCACATCCTGCATCCAGAAGGGCCTCTTTAACATTTTCAAACATTTCCTCTCGAATAACCGCAACAATCCTTTTCATGATATCCTCCCACGTGTAGAAGGCTATTTTCCAATATCCTCAACTAATTCTTTTGCATAAGGAGTGATGTTCTCGTTAAGCATGCGCTCCAAGAACTCACCTGTATAGGTTCCCGCTTGAGCAATCTCCTCAGGTGTTCCGGTAGCGATAACCTCTCCACCGCCATCACCGCCTTCAGGACCAAGATCAATGATATGGTCCGCTGTCTTGATGACATCCAGGTTATGCTCAATGACAACAACTGAATTGCCTGCATCGGTTAACCTGTCAAGCACACCCAACAACCTTTTAATATCGGCGAAATGAAGACCTGTGGTCGGTTCATCAAGAATGTATAATGTCTTGCCTGTACTGGTTCTTGACAGCTCCTTGGCCAGCTTGATTCTTTGAGCTTCCCCACCGGACAGTGTTGTTGCAGGCTGACCGATTTTCATGTAGCCCAAACCGACATCATACAATGTCTGAAGCTTTTTGGTGATTTTAGGAATGTTTTCAAAGAACTCCAAAGCCTCTTCAACAGTCATTTCCAGGACTTCGTAGATATTCTTACCCTTATAACGGATGTCCAAGGTCTCCTCATTGTACCTTTTACCTCCGCAAACCTCACATGGAACATACACGTCCGCAAGGAAGTGCATTTCAATTTGAACGATACCGTCACCTGAACATGCCTCACATCTTCCGCCTTTCACGTTGAATGAGAATCTTCCAGGCTTGTAACCACGAGCCTTTGATTCAGGAGTGTTGGCGAACAATTCACGAATGTCTGTGAAGACTCCTGTGTATGTTGCAGGGTTGGATCTTGGTGTTCTTCCAATCGGCTTTTGGTCAATAGCAATGACCTTGTCAATGTTCTCCAAGCCTTCAATTTCCTTGTATTTGCCTGCGAACATGAATTTCTTGGATAACTTGCCGTGGGCTCCCTTGTAGAGTATCTCATTAATAAGACTGCTCTTACCTGAACCGCTGACACCTGTTACACATGTGAATTTGCCCAATGGGATTTCAACATCAATATTCTTAAGGTTATTCTGCTCTGCACCTATAATCTTAATGAACTTGCCGTTTCCAGGACGTCTCTCCTTTGGAATGTCAATCTTTTTAACCCTTGAGATATATTGGCCTGTCAGTGAGTCAGGGTTATTCATTATGTCCAATGGTGTTCCCTGTGCAACGATCTTACCCCCGTGCTCACCTGCTCCCGGGCCGATGTCGACAACGTGGTCCGCTGACAGGATAGTTTCCTCATCGTGCTCAACGACTACCAATGTATTTCCAAGGTCCTTAAGTCTTTTCAATGCTTCAATTAGCTTGATATTGTCTCTCTGGTGGAGTCCTATACTTGGTTCGTCGAGAATGTACAGTACACCGACAAGGCCTGAACCGATTTGGGTGGCCAATCTGATTCTTTGGGCTTCCCCACCGGACAATGTACCTGATGACCTTGACATTGAGAGATAATCAAGTCCCACTTCAACCAGGAAGCTTAAGCGTTCCTTGATTTCCTTCAGGACCTCTCTTGCAATGAAGTTTTCCCTTTCTGTCAATTCCAAATCCTGGAAGAACTGGTAGGAATCCTTAATCGCAAGGTCACAAACATCAATGATTGACTTTCCGCCGACAGTAACTGCCAGAATCTCCGGCCTTAAACGTTTACCGTCACAGACGTAACATTTCCTGTCGCTCATGAATTTTGAAAGGTATTTTCTTGAATAGCTTGATTTGGTCTCAAAGTACAGCCTTTGCATTCTTGGAACAACCCCTTCAAACTTACGGTTGACCATATATGACTTGTTCCTTCTCTTGAATGTGAACGGTATTTTCTCCTTGCAACCGAAGAGAATAATATCCTGGTTTTCCTTGCTCAATTCCTCGAATGGAGTGTCCATGCTGAATTTGAAGTGCTTTGACACGGCATCCAACATCTGGAAGTAATAGTTTTCCCTTTTGGCTGAACTTGCCCATGGCACGATGGCTCCCTCGTTCAGTGTCAATGACTTGTCGGGAACTACCAAATCAGGGTCGATTTCCATTTTTGAACCGATACCGTTACATTCAGGACATGCTCCCTGCGGTGCGTTGAATGAAAACATCCTCGGAGTCAGTTCCTCAAAGTTGATTCCACAGTCCACACATGCAAAGTGCTCTGAGTATTTTCTCTCATATTCCTCAGCGCCGTCATCAAATAGAACAGTGATCAGACCATCAGTGAACTCGGCTGCAGTTTCTAATGAGTCAACCAGCCTTCTTTTGAAATCAACGTCACGCCTTATCTTTAATCTGTCAACCACCACATCAATATTATGCCTGTAGGTTTTTGCAAGCTCGATGTCCTCATCAAGATTTCTTACTTCACCGTCTACGCGAACCCTTACGAATCCCTTGTTCCTAAGGTCTTCAAGGACATCCTTAAACTGGCCTTTCTTGTCACGGACTATCGGGGACAATATGTGTATCTTGACACCTTCCCCCTCCTCGATGATTGCATCACCAATTTGGCCGATAGTCTGCTGTGAGATTTCCTTTCCACAGTTCGGACAGTGAGGAATTCCTATTCTTGCAAACAATAATCTCAAATAATCATAAATTTCGGTTATGGTTCCAACAGTAGATCTTGGATTTTCCCTTGTTGTTTTCTGGTCGATTGAGATTGCCGGTGACAGACCTTCAATGGATTCCATTTCCGGCTTTTTCATTTGCCCCAGAAATTGCCTTGCATAAGCTGACAGTGATTCAACATATCTACGCTGTCCTTCAGCATAAATTGTATCAAAAGCCAATGAAGACTTTCCAGACCCACTGAGACCAGTAATTACAATGAATTCATCACGAGGGACGCTAACATCAATATCCTGTAAATTGTGCTCACGTGCACCCTTGATGACAATTTGCTTTTTATCTTCGCTCATAATAATCTCCTTAATAATATTAGATAATCCACTATATAAAATACTTTAGAGAGAGCATTTGGCAAGTAATTCAAAACTCTCTATCCCTAAAAAAATCAATGAAAATTTGGCATTTAATCCATTCCAAATAGATATGCCTATTTATCAAAAACCTTTAAGGCATATAATTTATTCCTTAAATCGGCAGCACGCTCAAAATCAAGCCTTGCAGCGGCATCCTTCATGTCCTTTTCAAGGTCCCTGATTAACAAACGAAGCTCATCCTTAGGCATCTTGCTGACATCCGCTCCAACAACCTTGTATTTCTCGTCCTCTTCTGCCAATTTCTCTTTCAATGTTCTTTGAGTTGATTTTGGTGTGATTCCATGAACTTCATTGTATTTCATCTGCAGCTTGCGCCTTTTGAGTGTTATGTCATATGCGTTCTTGACGGAATCTGTCATCTCATCCACATACATTATCACACGGCCGTTGACGTTCCTTGCGGCCCTACCAATGGTCTGTATCAATGATGTCTGATTTCTTAAGAACCCTTCCTTGTCCGCATCGAGAATTGCAACCAATGAAACCTCCGGCAGGTCAAGCCCTTCCCTCAGAAGGTTTACACCGACCAACACGTCAAACTTGCCTCTTCTCAGGTCATCGACAATGTCAATTCTCTCCAATGTGTCGATTTCGGAGTGCATGTACCTTACCTTGACGCCGATTCTTGCATAGTAGTCGGTCAGGTCCTCAGCCATCCTCTTTGTCAAAGTGGTGACCAATACCCTTTCGTCCTTTTCGGCAGTTTTCCTAACCTCTTTAAGCAAATCCTCAACCTGACCTGTAACCGGCCTTATCAATACTTCAGGATCAACGAGACCTGTTGGCCTGATGATTTGCTCAACCACATTGCTTGACTTTGCAAGCTCATACTGAGCAGGGGTTGCTGAAACATAAATCACCTGATTGACAGATGATTCGAACTCATCAAACCTCAACGGACGATTCTCCTTGGCGGAAGGCAATCTGAAACCGTATTCCACAAGTGTCTCCTTACGTGCACGGTCCCCATTGTACATTCCGCGAATCTGCGGCACTGTAACGTGGGACTCATCTATTATTGTAAGAAAATCATCAGGGAAATACTTTAAAAGTGAATAAGGCTTGTCTCCCCATTTACGCCCGGACAGGTGCATTGAGTAGTTTTCGACTCCAGGACAGTAGCCCATTTCACGAAGCATCTCAATGTCGAAACGGGTCCTCTGCTCAAGCCTTTGGGCTTCCAGAAGTTTTCCCATGGCGTTGAGTTCGGCCAATCTCTCTTCCAGTTCGTTGCTGATTTTTGATATTGCGGTGTCCATCTTGTCCTGGCCCACAACGAAGTGCTTTGCAGGGAAGATCATGTACCTTTGAAGAGCTTCCTTTTTCTTTCCTGTGACCTTGTCGATAATGCTTATGGCATCTATCTCATCGCCGAATAGCTCGATTCTTATAGGAGGGGTTCCATGAACGGGATTGATTTCAATTACATCCCCTCTGACACGGAATTGACCACGGGCAAACTCGATGTCATTGCGTTCATATTGCATGAACACAAGTCTTGAGAGGATTTCAGACCTGTCGTAAATGTCCCCAACAGCTATTCCAAAGGCGAATTCTCCATAGTCTTCAGGAGAACCTATACCATATATGCAGCTCACGCTGCTTACCACAATGACATCATCCCTTGAAAGCAATGACTGTGTGGCGGAGTGCCTCATTATGTCTATGTCGTCATTGATTGACGCTTCCTTATCGATGAATGTGTCAGTCCTCGGCACGTAGGCCTCAGGCTGATAATAATCGTAATAGCTGACAAAGTATTCCACCGCATTGTCAGGGAAGAACTCCTTGAATTCCTCATACAGCTGGGCGGCCAAGGTTTTATTGTGTGAAATGACAAGGGTTGGTTTTTGGACTTTTTCAATGACATTCGCCATTGTAAAAGTCTTTCCGGAACCGGTCACACCTAGAAGTGTCTGTTCCTTTAAACCATTCTTTATTCCTTCAGCTAAAGAGTTAATGGCTTTTGGTTGATCACCCAATGGTTTATAGGGTGATTTTAGCTTGAATTCCTTCATGGTATCTAGTTTAAGATTGTAACATTGAAACTAATGTGTGTATAGCTTGGTGAACAGCATGGGGTGACCTTCTGGTCCCTTACAACCAGTTCGCCATAACCCTTTAAGTCCTTTTCCAAGTCCCTTATTATGTTTGGAATGACTTCAGTGTTGTAAACCTTAAGGGAACCCAGAAATATGGTTTTTGCGGCCATGTTCATCACTGATACGCTTTCCACAACATCAGGTTCAGAGTATTTTTCTAGAATATTGTTTGATTTGTCTATAAGTTCCTTTTTGATGTTTTCCTTATCCATATTATTGCCTCAATGCATCTGCAATTGCCTTTGCAATAGATACACGTGAAGTGTCAGATGATAAACTGTTTGTTCCAATAATCTTGTTTGCACCGGCCTCATAGATTCTTGTAGCGCCGTTGTTGGTCAAGATTGGATGTACACAGCACACATCGACTGATGATGCTCCATACTGTTTTAGGATGTTTATCGCATTGACTATTGTTCCGCCTGTAGCTATAATGTCGTCAATGATTACCGCATGCATTCCTTTTACGGAATCCACATTTACGGTGTTTTCACTTTCACTATCGCATCTGACATCGACTATTTTTGTCTCTACCTTATCCGGCCCTAATCTGACTTTTGTAAGGTAAGTGCAGTCACAGCCGATTATTTCTGAAATTTCCTGTGCAAAGCCGTATGCTCCCTTATCAGGTGCGATGATCAATGGTTTTTCATTGGTTTTCTTGAAGAACTTCTTGTCCAGGTATTCTGCAATGGCAGGCATTGCTGATATGTTCCTTGCAGGAATATCAAAGAAATTCAATACGCATTCCTCATGAATGTTGAATGTGATGAACTCGTCGGCTCCTGCCGCCTGGATTAAGTTACAAACGATTTTAGCGGAAATTGTCTCGCCAGGGTTGAATCGTTTCTCCTGTCTTGCATAACCCATGTATGGAACGACAGCCTTAACCTTCTTTGCACCCAAATCCTTAAGATTTGAAATCATGAACAACAGTTCCATCAAATTTTCATCTTGAGGATACCCTGTTGACTGAATGACAGTAACTTCTTTGCCTTCAACATCTTTAGGAATCCTCAAATACCTTTCTCCATCTGGAAACTTCTTAGTTTCAACATAACATAATTCTTCTCCAAGTTCACGGGCAACATGAGCCGCTAAATCTTGTGAGGATGAACCGCCTATAATCACAATATCACCAAAATTTTTATGAGATTATATATGTTTTTGATTATTAAAAAGGTTAAGTATTAATATATAAAGTTTCATAAAAAACTAATTATGAATAAATTACATGCAATCCTATTAGCTATCGTTGCAATAGTGGTGATATTCCTAATTGCAACTATTGTTAGTCCGATTTTAATTGTTGCTGAGGATTCAACAGAGGATGCGAGTATTGATATGGCAGCAAAGTTTTCCCTAGGCGGCTTTGAATGGGTCTATCCCGGAAGCTCAATGAATGCTGAAGGCCAAACCCTGCACAATGTGCACATAAATCACCCTGAAGACCCGTATGGAGCAGCCCGTGATATCATTACCTATTCCTATGGATATACTCCTCACCTAATCGTTAGCGTGAACAATGATGCTGCTCAGGCCATTTTCGGATCCGGCATTGTTGATGACATTCGTGCAAATGACGGTTACTACGGATATGCCGGCAATGGTGGAGTTTCCGGTTCAATGTCCAGAGGGGACGCTGTGGATACAGCAATGGCTAACAACGGAGCAAACCTATTTGAAATTCCAATACAGATTTTAATGGGAAATGTAAGATTTATTCCAGTCTAATTTCCCATATTACTTTTTTTAATGTAACATCACGTAAAATGAGAGCGCCACACCAACCAATGAGATTAACAGCTGAATTATGCCGTGTTTTCTGATGGTCGGATGTCTTGACTGGACAAGATAGAAAGGCATGAAAAATCCGAAAAACGCGAAAGTAGCCATTTTGGTGTTCTTTGCCAAAACCCCTACAATGAAACCGCTCCATGAGAGAAAAATAGTGATTATATAAGATATGGCAATCGCTTTCTTGTTGATTTTGATGTCTTCAGGCTTTATGACCATGAAGTTTCTAGGCTGAACACCCTCAATCAACGGATTTCCGCATTTTGCGCAGAAATCATAATCGTCCTGATTAACAAATCCGCATTTTTCACATTGTCTTGTCATTATTTAAAATTAACATTTTCTTAATATAAATTATTTTTCCAATACCATGGCAATTTCCCTGAAAGGCTGGTTCAAATAGTCAATGTTTGACATTTCGGCGTGAAATTCAAATCCCAGTTTTTCCAATACCCTTCTGGAGGCCATATTTTCAATTTTAAAAGTGGCATAAATCCTTTCAATACCCAAATCATTGAAAGCCCTTTCTATCAATATTCGGGAAGCCTCGGTCGCATAGCCCCTTGATTGATATTCCTCAGCCACCCAATAGCCAAGCTCTGCCGAACCCTCACCCCACCAGTGATTGCCGTCGGGATGAATCAGAAGCTCGACACAGCCGATTGGAATGTCATCATTAACGATTGCATAGCATTCAGGCCTGCAGAATAGGGTTTTTATGATTGTTAGACTATTCTCCACACTTTCATGAGGTGGCCAGCCTGCAATCGGCCCAATATTGGGATTTTTAGCGAAATGATACAGGCATTTTGCATCCGATTCTCTCCAATGCCTCAATTCTATATCTGTCATTGGTTAAAATTTTGTTTTAGAATTTAATAAACCTAATCACACAATTTAATAACAATGAACGACATAAGTAATATCATGAAAGTTAAAGATGGAATTGTCGGTTTAATAGTTGGGGACGCTTTAGGCGTTCCTGTAGAGTTTAAATCAGGATATGATCTTAGCCAAAATCCTATCACAAAAATGGAAGGTTATGGAACTTATAACCAACCTGCAGGAACATGGTCTGACGATTCAGCCATGACCCTTGCCACAATGCACAGCATAGTCCAAAAGCAGGGCATCGATTATGAGGACATAATGGACAAATTTGTAGCCTGGTATAGTGAGGCAAAATACATGCAGGGCAACAGCACATTTGACTGTGGAGTTACCACATCAAGTGCAATATCCAGATATGTCGGTCAAAACACTCCTGCATTGGAATCAGGATGCAAAGGGGAAAGGGACAACGGTAACGGGTCTCTAATGAGAGTCCTGCCATTGGCTTACGTCAAGGACATTGACTATGAGACAATCGAAAACGTTTCAGGCCTGACCCATGCACATCCAAGGTCCAAAATCGCTTGCGTATTATATGTTGAGATGGCCAAATCAATGCTTGAAAATTCAGGATGGACAATGGAGGAACACATATTTTCAGCATGCGACAAGATCAAGGAATACTATAAGGATTCACCTGAACTTAAACACTTTGAAAGAATATTCAACAATGATTTGGAAATCGTAAGTGGAAAGGGATATGTAATCAGCACTTTTGAAGTTGTTGTCCGCTGTTTATTAATCACCGAAAATTATGCCGATGCAGTTCTTGAGGCAGTCAACATAGGCATAGATACCGACACCAATGCCGCAATTTGCGGAGGGTTGGCTGGAATCTATTACGGTTTTGACTCAATACCTGTAGATTGGGTGAATGAAATAGACAGAATTGATGAAGTGCTTTCATTATGTGAAAGATTCGAGGCATTTTGTGATGAATCTCAGTGAAACCATTAAAAATATCAGGGCTACATGCGATAATTATATAGACCCTGATTTGCTTTCTTTCATAATCGATGATGATGGCTACATGGGGACAAACAACATCCTTGAAATCAAGGGATACGGCATCACCCCCGACGACTCATATGAGGAAAGGCTTCTCAAGATTCATGAAAGCGAAAACGTATATCTGCCGTTGGGCATGATGACATTCATGCCTATAGTGAATGAATGCGACATCTTTTCCGTTGATGACTACTCCCTGCAATTGACAGAAGATGAATTCAAGCTCTACGGCGACGAAAAGGAAAGATTATTCGGAATTTTAATTAAAAAAGGCTCAAATGAATATTTGATTGGAAAATCAGATACATGCAGTTGCAGTGTTGACTCAAGCTTTGAGGAATTTGAAAAAACAGACTGCGAATTCTATAATATAATCGAAAAAATAGTAAAAGAAAAAATAATAGATTAATCCAACTAGTTTGTAGTTGGATTGTTAATACTTGTTTGTGGAACTTTTTCTGCAACTTTTGAACCGATATTTTTCATTTTTTCAATCAGTTTATCCTTGCTGGATCCGCTGATTAGAATGTTTTCCAAAACATCACTCAAAGTTTCGGTTGGAATGATTTCAATCATGTCTTCGTATTTCTTCTCAATCATCACATCTTTAAGGTTGGATTTTGGAATCAATACCTTTTTCATTCCAGCCTCTGCAGCCGCTTCGATTTTTGCGGTTGCTCCACCAATAGGCATTACATCACCACGTACGTTAAGTGAACCGGTCAATGCAACGGTCTGGTCAATTGGAATCTCTTCAATTGCAGATATTACAGCTGTTGCAATGCTCACACTTGCGGAGTCACCTTCCACACCGTCATAGGTCTGGATGAACTGAACGTGAATGTCATAGTTGGAAATGTCCTTGTTAGTGTATTTCTTGATTAATGCACTTACGTTTTGAACGGATTCCTGTGCGATTTCACCCAATTTACCGGTAGCGATTATTTGACCACCGCTTTTTGATTGTGTCGGTGCAGCTTCCGCTGCAATCGGTGAAACGATACCGCTTCTGTCACCTATAACTGCAAGACCATTTACAAGACCGATTCTGCCTCCTTCGGCAGATACCATACTGTAGTCTTTTCTTTGCATAATGGACCTGTCAGCTATTTGCTGTTCAAGGGTTCTTGCGAATCTTTTAGCCTCGACAACATGTTCTGCGGTTACGATTTCCGCTCCTTTTTCAATAGCCACATCTCCGGCGGACCTTACCAGTCCACCTAAATCCCTAAGCCTTAGGGTCAATGCATCCTGCTTTCCGGACCTTCTTTTTGCTTCCATGATGATTTCATCCAATGCATCCGGAGCAAAGTGAGGAATTCTTCCATCGTTTTTAACTTCCTGAGCTACGAATTGGACTAATTTTTCACGGTTTTCGGTTGTATCATCCATGTAATCCTTCATGAACACTTCATAACCATATCCTCTGATTCTGGACCTCATAGCAATGTGCATTCCTTCTAAAACTTGAAGGTTTCCTGATGCCACAAGCACAAAGTCACATGGTACAGCCTGGGATCTTACCATTGCACCACTTGAGTTCTCGCTTTGACCTGTGATTGCGTATTGCTTTTCCTGCATTGCAGACAATAATTCCTGTTGGGTTTTCATGCTCATTGTACCGATTTCGTCAATGTATAAAACCCCTTTATTTGCCTTGTGAATCATTCCCGCTTCAACACGTTCATGTGCAGGCGTGCCTAACCCACCGGATTGGTATGGGTCGTGACGTACATCCCCTAACAATGCTCCTGCGTGAGCCCCTGTAGCATCCATGAACGGTGCGAATCTGGACTCCTCATTATTTACCAATAATTTTGGAGACATGTTATTGGATTTCGGTTTTATTTGAATTGATATCAATAAGATTAACGCTGCCGCAATGATTGATTCGAGTAATCTTCCATACATGAATCCGATTACCAGTATTCCTCCGATTGCGAACATTGTAATTATGGTCTTTCTTTCTTCATGGCCTTTTGCTGAGCCTTTTGTTGCTCTAACTATTTTTTTACCTTCCCCTGCTGGGACAGATCTTACTAATGGGTGGTTGTTGTCTTCTATATTAGGGTATACTAATATATCTTGAAGAGTTTCATGTGGTAGAATTTGTGCCATACCTTTTGCAAGCATTGATTTTCCGACACCAGGATCACCAATTAACAAAACGTTCCTTCTCTGTTTTGCAGCTTTTTTAATTGTTTCAATTGATTCTTCGTGTCCAATCACTTGATCAATTAATAAAGGTGGGACTTCTATATCTTGTGAACTTTTGATATTATTATAATCTAACATAGGTTTGGTTTCTTCACTTTCACCGGTCTCTACGACTTCCGGCTCAAGGATTACTTCATTAGTAGAATCTTCGATTGATTCTTGTTCTTCAAATTTCATTAACAAACCTCACTTCTTATAAAATTCATCATTAAACAATTAAGTTTCCTATACTATATAAATATTTATTAAAGTCCGGACATATAAAAAGTTTTCTATTTTAGTAACTTTTATTTACTAAAAGATGTGCATCCTGAACAATCCAATTTGCTCCAGACCACATATTTCAGCCATTTGCATTAAAAAAAAAATAATAAAAAGAAATATGTTCAACGATTTAATGACTGCGCATTTTTGCAATCTTCCTATTTCCCATGGCCAACAAAGTGGACAGGATTAAAACAACTATTGAAACAATAGTAACGCTCAAATCATTGAAAACTATTCCTTTTACCAAATAAACAATCACAATAATAAATAGCGGAATAAGGAACCACTGGGCTATATAAATTTCATTAATATGCCTGCTTAAAGTAGCTGCAATATCCTTAACTTTCTGAGGCAACTTATCGCTAATGGTATAGAAGAATCCCATTGCCCCGTGAATATATATTAGACAAAAGAAAGCATCGATTGTGGTCATATAGTAATAATGAGCATCATCAACCAAGAAGGCTCCCGGTGCACTCATTGAGAAATAGAAATAGATCAACGGGATTATGAAGAATACCGGCCAATACTTAAAGAACTTGTCCTTATATGCTCTTATGAAATACTGTCCCCAAACATACCCAATCACAGGGAAAATAAACCAATTAAAGAACGGGAATGTTGTGAAATGAAGCTGAGTACCTACTAAATATCCAAACAGCAGATTATAAAGATTGCTGTCAAAAGACAACATTCTCACAAAACTTCCAATAACAGACAACACCAATGCGAACAAAATCATTTGCCTGTTGCTAATGTTAAATTTCTTGAAAATACCAAATACAATAAAGCTTAAAGCCGCAAATTCCAAAATATCCACTGTAAACATGACCAATCCCCCATATATTGGGAAAAGGGTCCAGTCATTCAATAGGTAGCCACATAAAAAATGAGCCATTACGAATTCTCCAAAATCCACAAGAATTCCTAAAAACAATAGGCTTATACCCCTTTTTATCATTATGTCACTTTGACTACGCCTTGAATATGCAATACCCACACCCATACAGAACATGAATAATGGGGCGCACATAGGTCCTCCAAGGAAATCGTTAATTGCATGATAATAAAGTGGGCTGTATGAAGCACTAAAAGTCTCCGCAAACAGGAGACAATGAACAAAAACCATGAATATGATGGAAAATCCTTTTGCTAAATCCAAATCAACTTGCCTTCCGACATTAATTTTTTCGGAACTAAACATTTTTTCTGAACAAAATTTTCCTATCATAATTAATCATTTGGTAATATACTATTTAAATATAATTACATGAAAAAAAAATGTCTAATCGATTATAATAATAAGTCATATCAAAAAAATAAAAATTATTAAAATTCAATTACATTAAAAAAATTAAAATTTAATAATTCTTATTGATAAAATAAAAGAATTATAATGAAAAATAGACAATAATATATATTATAAATTGATATATTAATTATTGTAAGGTAAATTTTCAATAATTTATTCTTGCTAATCGATTTTGAAGGTATGATTTCAAATCAGTTTTTATAAACCCCGGATATATTCAAATCATACCTCAAATGAGATTAATTTAATCTCATTTTTAAATTATTTATAGCATTAGCACAATAACTTTATACATGACACACTGTATCATGGTTCAAGGAACATCATCAAATGCCGGAAAAAGTATGCTAGTGGCTGCATTATGCAGAATTTACAAGACAAGGGGATATAAGGTAGCTCCATTCAAATCTCAGAACATGTCACTGAACTCATACACCACAAAGGAAAACGGTGAAATTGGAATAGCCCAAATGCTGCAGGCAGAAGCGGCGATGATTGAACCAAGCATACACATGAATCCAGTTTTGCTCAAACCAAAGGGAGATTTCACATCAAATGTAATCATCCAGGGAAAATCAATTGGAGACATGAACTTCTATGACTATCAGCACAAGTACCACGATACAGCATTCAACGCCATCAAAGAAAGCTTCAAGATACTGTCCGAAGAGTATGATGTCATTATCATTGAAGGGGCAGGATCTCCTGCCGAAATCAACATGCGTGACCAGGACATTGCAAACATGGAAATCGCACACCTTGCAGATGCGAATGTCATCCTAATAGCTGACATTGAAATGGGAGGGGTGTTTGCGGCAATAGCCGGAACATACGTATTGCTTGACGATTATGACCGTTCACGCCTGAAGGCAACAGTAATCAACAAGTTCAGGGGAAATCTCGATATCCTAAAACCTGGACTTGACAGAATTGAAGAGATTACCGGAGAACCAGTATTGGGAGTACTGCCTTATGACGAGACATTGAAGCTTCCGGAAGAGGATTCAGCATCACTGACCACACATGTCTTTGCAGAGGACAAGGACCTGACCATAGGAGTCATCAGATTGCCTAAAATAGCCAACTTCACAGACATCGACCCATTCGAATACGAAAGCGATGTTGCGCTTAAGATGATTGGCGTCAATGATGAGATAGGTGATGTCGATGCGATAATCATTCCGGGAACCCGTAACTCAACCGAAGACATGTTTGCATTGCGTGAAAGCGGTCTTGCAGAGAGAATCATTGAAAAATCAGCTGAAATTCCTATTGTCGGAATCTGCGGAGGACTGCAAATCCTCGGTAACGTGATTCATGATGAGGACAAGCGCGAATCCAAGCATGGTACAATTGAGGGATTGGGTCTTTTGGACATCGAATCCAGCTTTTCAAGGGAAGGCAAAATCGTGACACAATCTACAGCAACAGTTCCTGATGACTTGGACGGCATTGCAGGTGAAATCTTCAAAGACATCGTCGGAGAGGAAGTTACAGGTTATGAGATACACGAAGGAACCAGCGAGCTTCTAAACTCAACACCACTTCTGAATATCCTCAAGGGCCAGGGAAATAACGATGACGGCAAGATCGATGGTGCAAGCAATGGTAACGCATTTGCTACATACTTCCACGGAATTTTCCACAACTATAACTTCAGAAGGGAATTCCTAAACTATATCCGGGTTAAAAAGGGCCTTGATGCCAAATACGGTGAAGACCCATATGAAACCCAAAAGGATTACTCCCTAAACAGACTGGCTGAAATAGTCAAGGAGCATCTTGACATGGATGTCATCGACAAGCTCTTATTTGATGAATAATCAGTCTAAATCTTGTTTTTAGTGTGTTTCGCCCACACTTTTTCATTATCATTTGCTGAGGCCTTATTGTCGGCCATTACACCAACCAGGTCATGGGCAACATAGGGTTCCTCAAGATAGATGATGTCATCTGAGGACAGTTTCAATTCAACTGAGTTGACGGCACCTTCAACATGATGCATTTTAGTGGCTCCGACGATTGGGGATGTCACTTTTGTCAACAGCCATGCAAGGGACACTTCAGTCATTGAAACGCCGTAATTTTGTGCCAGTTCATCCACCCTTTTTATGATTTCCATATCCTGGGCCTCTGTTGACTGGTATTTCAGTTTTGCATAGAAATCTTCCTTCATCCTTTTGGAATCCTCACCCTGAAGTCTTGACAGCCTTCCTGATGCTAGGGCGCTGTATGGTGTTGTTGCAATATTGTCGGCAGCGCATAACGGAATCATCTCACGCTCCTCTTCCCTAAAAATCAGATTATAATGGCCTTGAATTGATACGAACTTTGCAAATCCCTCACTTTCGGCCATGGCATTAGCCTTTGCAAGCTGCCATGCAAAACAGTTGGATATGCCTATGTATTTTACCTTTCCTTCCTCAATTACCTCATTTAATCCTTCAAGAATGTCATATAATGGGGTGTTGTAGTCCCACATGTGATAGATATACAAATCGATGTAGTCCATGTCCAAATTCTCAAGGCTTTTGTTGACGAAGTTGTGGATATGCTCCTGTCCGGAGACATTGTTTGCGATTTCCTCCTCTGAACGTGGCAGGAACTTTGTCGCAACGACCACATCCTCCCTTGCGGCATTCTCACGGATTGCCTTTCCAACGTATTGCTCTGAGGTTCCGTTCTGATATCCTATGGCAGTATCGTAGAAGTTTATTCCATTCTCAAGTCCATTTTTAATTATCTCTATTGATTCCTTTTCAGGCAGTGTCCATGTATGCATTCCGTTCTGCGGATCTCCAAATCCCATACAGCCCATACATACACGACTTACATTCAAATTAGAGTTTCCAAGTTTTGTATATTTCATAATCAACACCATTTCATGACATAAAACACATAGCTATAATCATCGCTGTTTCTTCTGTAGGTTTCAATTTCCTTTTTAATCTGCTTTGAAAATGCCCCTGCTGACTTGTCGCTACTTAAGGAGTTCAAATTCCTTTCCAATTTCTTGTGATAGTCAATCCACTCCTCTTTAGGTACAACCACATAGTCAACGAATTCAAAACCCAATTTAGAAATTTGCGAAATCTTATTTTCAATGGTATCTATTTCAGAATAGATGTCTTTCCAGAACTTTCTGCTTTCGGAAGAAGGCCTTCCAATCCATGTGATGTCCGATACAACCATGTATCCGTTTGGCTTCAGCAATCTCCTCCACTGCGTTAAACCCTTTTTGAATCCGATAATGTCTATTGCCGCTTCACAAAACACGATGTCAAACTCCTCATTTGCAAAATCCGGGTCGTTCATGTCCATGGCATGACTGAAAACCCTGTCGGAAAGGTTGTTTTCAATGATCCTTTCATCCAATTTGTCCACATAATGTCTGAATAAGTCAAATCCCTCAACGGTTGAATTTTCAAAGTGATTTGCAAGCAGTATTGTTGATGTGCCAACTCCACAGGCAATATCTAAAATATTTAATTCAGATTGAGTGTCAAAATCAACTTTATCTAATGCCTTGAGAGTCGTTTCATCGCTGCCGGGAGATAACCTATCCAAATCCTTGTAGGCTAAATAGAAATATAATGGCACTTCCATATTCATTAGATTTAAACCGTATCATTTAAAAACTTTAATGAATATATTTATTATTATCAACACATGGAGATTGAAAAATGATAATTGATGTAAAAGCAACTAATAAAAATACTGGCGAAGTAATTTCATACAAATTAGAAGGTGAACAACATGCAGCTTTCACTTACGAAGGCACCCACATGCAAGAAGTGGCTGACAACAAAATCAGAGAAGTCAACAACATTTTAATTTTACGTGATTCACCTATCTACACCATGAGAGCAGGTGAAACTAAAACCGTTGAAAACATGACCTTCATTATTGAAGTTACAGCAGCTTAAGTCTGCTTTACTCTTTTTTTATTTTTTATATTTTTATCTAAAACATCACATCTGTTTTTTATTGATTAAACTCAGCAATGGAAAAAAACCGGTTTTGAAGCTGAACTCTGAAATAATTAAAAAAAAAATAGTGATTGAAGTTCATTTTGAACTTCATATCTGAAATTATCTGGAATATAAGTAATTAATTATGCCTATTACTCCCAAAATCAGTGTTATGATATAACCTACTACGGAAATCAACGGCATGTCAAACAGCATAGGTCCCCTTGTCACTGTCATGACCAATGAGGAGCTTATTAAAAGGGCAGCGATTATCACTACAAGCGAGAATTTGCTAACGATTCTATCGAGGCTGTCAAGCTCGAACCTTATGCTCATGTCACCGTTTTCAATCTTGTGAATGGAATTTGCAAGAAGAGGCAATAAGGACTTGAGCATGTTTTTATAGTATAATATGCTACCTTTCTTATCGCTGAGAAGGCTTTTGAGATCTGTTCTGTTTTTGACTTCTATTGTTGCAATCGGTTCGATGGATGCCATCATGTCGACATTTGGATCCAAATTGCTTGAAACGGATTCAATCATTGATAATGAACGGGCCATTGTAGCGAATTCATTAGGTAGAATTATTCCGTAATCTTGCATGAGTGAAAGCAATTTGTCAAATATGTCATTCAAACCACCTACATCATCATTAAGATACCTGAAGAATAGGTCACGAAGGTCACGTTTCAGGTCTGTAGTGTCCATGGTGTAATCCACAACGCCCATATAAATGAATTGGTTAATTACACCTTTGACGTCCTTGTCTCCAACAAGCATCAGCAGGTCGCAAAGTTCCTTTCTGAAGTCATCGTCAAGAATGCCGACTGTACCCAAATCGATGTAACATAAGACATTGTCGTCCAAAACAAACATGTTTCCCGCATGAGGGTCATCATGGAAAAATCCGTCAAGCAATAGCTGTTTCATGAAAGAGTCAAGCACACGTTTTGCTAGGAGCGGCTTGTCGAATTCATCACTGTCGCTTTCGATAACGTCCTGCATTTTTGTTCCTTCAACGAATTCCATTGTAAGGACCTTTGAGGTACAATATTCAGGATATGCAATTGGAATGTGGATTGTTTCGTCATCTGCAAAATTTCTCTCCAGTTGCTTCATATTGATCAATTCATTGATATAATCAATTTCGATGTGGATTGAATGGTCAAATGCGTCCATTATTCCAGGTAAATTGAATTTCCTGAGCTCATCGTTTTTGTGAAGTTTTCCCGCAAGGTTCTTCATGATGATTAAATCAGTGTCAATGGTATCTGCAATGCCAGCTTTTTGAATTTTAACTGCAACCTTTTCCCCTGTAGGCAATTTTGCCATATGCACTTGACCTATTGAAGCTGTTGCAAGGCTTTCCTCAGAAAATTCCGCGAACAAATCCTCAATGTTTCCATTAAGTTCACTTTCGATTGTGCTTTTGACTTCCTCATATGAGACAGGCGGATTGTCATCCTGCAGCTTTTCAAATTCTGTGGCTATCTTCTCCCCCACCATATCCGGTCTTGTGCTCAATAGCTGACCTAACTTAATGAAAGATGTTCCAAGCTCCTGAAACATTAGCCTTAAGTTTACAGGAAGCTCATCATCCAATAGGATGCTGTATTCCTCTTCCTCTTTGGAAGGAAAGATTTTGCTCTTTATGCTTCTATTGATGAACTTTCCAAATCCGTACTTGATTAACGCAGAATTTATCTCCTTTCCACGTTGTCTCTTTTTCTTATCTGCCATGTTTATCACGTTTAATAGTTTATTAAAAATAAATTAGTTATAAATAAACATATCAATATTCAACTTTTTAGGAGGATATTTCATTTTTGTTTATTACACCAATTTTTAATACCCATTTTTAATATAAATCATTATCTTTTTAGAATAATGTCTATTAATTATATTATAAAAAATTGCTATTTAAAAATTATGATTTATAATTCATTTTTTCATTTATTGTGCTTTAAACTTAACAGACAACAACATTTAATGAAAAAAAATAAAATTTGCAATATAAAATTAAACAATTAAAAAAATATTAAAAAAAATAAAAGAGATTATCGCAAAAAAAATATGAATAATAATTATATTCTTTAATTTTTGTTGATATTCACCACCATACCCAGACTGTGAAGGATTCTTGATGAGAAATAAATCAACACTGCAATAACTGAACGCATCTGTCTACACAACAAAAACTTCATTTTTAAGTTTAAATTTTTTGGCAAAACACAAACATTTATATATTATTTTATAAATATGTAGTATCGGAAGGAAACTTCCTTCCGACTATGATTTCATAAAATTCATTTAGTAAAAAATGGTTTTCCACCTTCCATTTTTCAAACTAAATGAGCAATATACAAAAAGATGTGAGAAAATGTCAGAAAAAGATAAAAAACTAGACCAAATCATAAAAACAATCGAAGCAAACGATATAAAATTTTTGAAATTAGAACTTGCAGATATACATGGATTGCCAAAAAGCATGGCCGTGCCACTTAAGAAGGCGGACGACGTTGAAGACATTGTAAACGACGGATTATTGTTTGACGGATCCTCAATTGCAGGATTAGCTTCAATCAATGACAGTGACCTTCTTGCAAAACCGGACATCGACACATTCTCAACAATTCCATGGAGGCCTGAAGTTAAAGGTACTAGTAGATTCATCTGTGATATTTTCACCACTGAAGGAAAACCATATGACGGTGACCCAAGGGGAGTGCTTAAAAAATCATTACAGTTAGCTGAAAAAAGAGGATACCAGTTCAATATGGGTCCTGAACCTGAATTCTTCATCATAACAAAAGACGAGAACGGAAACTACATCCCTGCGGATGAAGCTGAATACTTCGATGTCGAGCCTCTCGACCAAGGTACAGACATCAGAAGGGAAATCGTGTTAGGATTGGAGAAACTTGACTTCAATGTGGAAGTAAGCCACCACGAAGTGGCAGCAGGACAGCATGAGGTAGACTTTAAATATGCAGATGCTTTAAAAACAGCTGACGCTGTAATAACTTTCAAAGAAGCGGTCAAAGCATTAGTCAATAAATTAGGATTCAAAGCAACTTTCATGCCAAAACCTTTCCTAGGAATCAACGGAAGCGGTATGCACTGTAACCAAAGTCTCTTTAAAGATGGGAAAAACATTTTCTATGACCCGGATACCGAAACCCAAATATCCCAAGAAGCACTGTACTTCATCGGAGGGTTATTGAAACACGCTCCAGCTTTATCAGCAATACTATCCCCAACAGTTAACTCTTACAAACGTTTAGTGCCAGGTTACGAGGCACCATGTTACATAGCTTACGGATTCAAAAACAGATCAACACTCTTAAGAATCCCTGCATCCCGTGGATTAGGTACAAGAATCGAATGCAGATCAGCCGACCCATCATGTAACCCATATCTAGCATTTGCAGTGCTGCTCGAAGCAGGTTTGGATGGTATGGACAATAAGATTGACCCTGGTGAACCTACTGAGGATAACCTGTTCGCATATTCCGAAGAGGAAATTGCAGCAAAAGGAATCAACAATTTACCGACAAGCTTATGGGAAGCATACCATTCATTAGAAGAGGACGATGTAGTCAAAAATGCCCTTGGTGAAAAAGTATTCAATCAGTTCTACAACATCAAAAGGGCAGAATGGGACTCTTACAGGATACAGGTCTTCGATTATGAAAGGGATGAATACCTGAACGTGTAGAATCATTACTCTTATTGGCGGCCAAACTTGAAATCCCTTCTAAAATGGCTGCCAATCATTTTTAAATTTTTGGAGGTTTTAAAAATTAAAAGAAATGCAGAAGATCAATGAATACAAGTATATTAAAGTTAAATAGTTTTTGAAAATTTATACTTATTACTTAAAGGCATATGGTAATTTTAGGATATTATTCAAGGCATATGATAACTGAAATTTATGATTATTACTATTAAAGGCATATGGTAATTCTAAAAGATTATTAAAGGCATATGAAAATAAAACTAAATCTGATCCATTTACTGGAATTTATTTTAACTTGAGATACGTGTATTCACCGATTATTTTTTTGGAGGAAGACATATGTGTGGAATAGCAGGTGTAATATACAAAGATAAAAAATCCCACCCCGTGGGAAAAGCGCTGACATCAATGTTAGAGTCACTGCAACACAGGGGTCCGGATTCAGCAGGATATGCAATCTACGGCAGTTTGGATTATCCTGAAAACTATTATCAACTAAACATTGAAGTGCAAAGAAGAAAAGGTACCTTAGAGAACTTAAAATCACTCTTAACCCAATTCAGTCCAATTTTCGAAGAGCAACTAATCGAGTCTGTCGGCAGCTCAGACGTATACAAATGCAAAATAGCATTGGACGAGTATTCCCTCTTAAAACCTTGCATAAGGGAAATAGACGAACTGGAAAACGTTAGGGTCATCAACGGTTCACATTCATTTGAAATGATAAAGGATACCGGGAAAGTGAAGGAAATTGCGGAAAGGTTTGATGTACCAAGCAGGATGGGAACACATGGTATAGGACACACCCGTTTTGCAACAGAAAGCGGTGTGGACCGCTATCATGCACACCCTTATCAAAGCTACATCATACCTGACATTACCGTGGTGCACAATGGACAAATCACCAACTACTGGAAAATCAGAGACCCTCTCGAGAGAAAAGGACACACCTTCGAGTCATTCAACGATACCGAGTGCATCGTTCACTATATGGCAGACAAACTCAATCAGGGATATAAACTCGAAGAGGCATTGGATCAGGCCGTCATTGACCTTGACGGTCCGTTCTCAATATTGGTGGGAACACCAAACGGAATAGGCATTGCAAAGGACAAGCTCGGTCTCAGGCCGGGAGTGATGGCTGAAACCGATGAGATTTTCGCAATAGCTTCAGAGGAAATGGCATTGCATGATGTTATAGATTCCGACCAGATAGAACAGATCGCCCCAGGGGAAACAAGGGCTTACACCATTTAATAGGGGGTTTATCTATGAAAGAATATGTTATTGATGCAAAAAATATGGATGAAAAGGAATTGAACCGCACCATAAAGGAACAGGCGGTTTTACATGATAAACTCATTATCAACAACCCCGAATCCAAGCACAACATCTGTGCGGGCCTGACTGAAGATGTGGATATCCAAATCAACGGTTCTGCAGGATATTTTGTCGGAACAATGGTTAACGGACCAAGAATACACATCAACGGAAACGCAGGATGGTTCGCCGGAGACAACATGACAAAAGGAGAACTTGTCATTGAAGGAACTGCCGGCGACGGTGCAGGACAGGGAATCTACGGCGGAACTGTGATAGTAAAAGGAAGCACAGGCTCAAGAACTGGAGAAATCATGAAAGGCGGAACCGTGATAATCGGCGGAAACAGCGGATTCATGACAGGACTGCTCATGATGGGAGGCAAACTCATTATCCTGGGCGATGTGACCGATGATGTCGGCGAATCAATCATGAGAGGAACAATCTATGTTCTTGGAGATGTGAAAAGCCTTGGAAAGAACGCCGTTATGGAAAAGACCTCCCTTGAAGATCAAAAAGAGCTGAAGGAAATATTGAGCAAATACGATTTCGAACTAACTGATATAGACTATACCAACTTTAAAAAAATTGTTAATATACAATAGGAGCTAATAAAATGAGCGAACGTAGAATAGCCATGGTTGGAACACCATGCGAGATTATGGCAGCATCAAAACTGCAACATTATACAGATAGCCCTATTGATGTTAAACTGGGCTTATTTTGTATGGAAAACTTCTCATACAAATACTTTGTAAATCTCTTGAAGGAATATGACCTGAAAATGGATGATATCGAGAAATTCCAAATAGAGAAAGGATACGTATTCCTATTATTGAAAACCAAAGAAACAGTTAAAATTCCTTTATCCGTAGCTAAAAGGATTATCAGGAAAAACTGCAACATATGTGTTGAATTGACCTCAGAAACCTCCGACATTTCAATTGGTTCAATTGGATCTGAAGAGGGATGGTCAACATTGATAATCAGAACCGAAAAAGGTGAGGAAATAGTAAAAGGAGCGATAAAACAGAAATTTATCGAAGCCAAGGAACTTACAGAATCACAATTCAAATTACTGAATGGCATTGCACATGGAAAAATAAACAGGAATCTTGAAACAATCGAAAGAAGGGAATTTTTGGCAAGGCCTGTGCTATACCAGAGAAACAAGTCAGACGACTCAATCAACAAGGAGATTTCAGAGGCCAATTTCCTGGATTTAAAATCAAATGTTGTCGATATTGGAGCATGCGTGCTCTGTGGAGCTTGCGAGTACGTCTGTCCGGACAATCTGATAAAAATCGATGACACAAAACCTATAATGAAAGGAGAATGTCCTGAAGATTGCCATGCATGCTTTGCAGTCTGTCCTAGGACCTATTCACCTGAAGACTTACGAAATGACAATTCAAAAGCAATTGGTGACTTCATTAAAGTGTTAACCGTCAAATCACTGAAACATACTCAAGGTCAGGACGGTTCAATAGTCACAACATTGCTGGACTATCTATTGACCAATGATATTGTGACAGACGCACTTATTGTTGACAAGCAGGATCATCTGGCCTGGAAACCTTATGCAAAATTGACAAATGCAATTGACGAGGTTGTCAAATCCGGAGGGACAAAATATTCCGTCTGTCCTGTGTTCAAACCACTGAACGATGTGGAAGAGGAGGTGCATTAAATGTCATTCACTGTTGAGAGAAAAATAGAAATCTGTAAACAGAACAATAACAGGCCCGGCTGCTGCTGGTATCTGTGTGACAACCCTAAACAGTCCTCCTGTAAGAACTGTTACAGCTGCTATTCAAACTGCCCTCACGACGTATATGAGGTAATCAACGATGAGCCACTCCCAATCCATCAGGAAAACTGTGTAGGTTGTAAAATCTGTGAGGAAATGTGTCCTACACATGCAATATACGTCAGACCTCTTGCTGATGAGGGTAGGGGAATCTGGTCAAATTCAACAATGGTTGAAATCAAACGTAAAAGCCAGACCGGAGCATATAAGGTGCGAGGTTGCGGATTGACAAGAAGAATCCCTACATTTGATGACTTAAGCATATTGCCTGCACAGGTGTCAAGACCTCCAATAGACTCATACAGGGAATCATGCAAAACATCAGTTGTGCTTGGTGACAGGTTTGCGGAAAATCCGATTGAGATAGACACTCCTATCATGATTGGGGCAATGTCCTTTGGTGCATTGAGTAAGGAGGCAAAAATAGCTTTGGCCATAGGAAGCAGCAAAGTAGGCACCATAACCAATACCGGTGAAGGCGGAATGCTTCCTGAAGAAAGGCATTATGCCGACAAGTTAATCGCCCAATACGCATCTGGCCGTTTTGGAGTATCTGCCAGCTATTTAAACAATGCAGAAGCGGTCGAAATAAAAATAGGTCAGGGTGCTAAATCCGGTATGGGAGGGCATTTGCTTGCCCATAAGGTAACCGCTGAAGTGGCAAGGGTCCGTAACATTCCTGAAGGAACTTCTGCATTAAGTCCGGCAAGGCACATGGACATTGTAGGACCTGAGGATTTGGGTATGAAAATCAATCAACTGAGGGAAATCACCGACTGGAAGATACCGATTATTGTTAAATTCGCATCAGGTAGAGTTGAACAGGACGTCAAGATTGCCGCTAAGGCCGGTGCCGACATAATCGTGGTCGACGGTATGCAGGGAGGAACCGGTGCAGGACCTGAGGCCGTTACAGAGCATGCTGGAATTCCTACAATCGAGGCAATAGTGAAAGCTGACGACGCCCTGAAAGACATCAACCTAAGAAGTGAGGTCAGCCTTGTGGCCGCTGGAGGAATAAGATCCGGTGCGGATGTTGCAAAGGCAATAGCCTTAGGTGCAGATGCCGTATATATCGCCACATCAGCATTGATTTCCATTGGATGTAAAGTATGTCAAACCTGTTCTGAAGGCATCTGTCCAAAAGGAATCGCAACCCAGGAAAGAGTCCTCAGAAGAAGGCTCGACCCTATAAGAAAAGGCCAGCAAGTTGCAAACTACATAGAGGCAATGACTCAGGAAGTAACCGCATTAACACAGCAGGCGGGAAATACTGATGTGGAAAAACTTGAACGTCAAGATTTAGTTGCATTAACCATGGAGGCATCACAGCTAACCGGTGTGCCGATGGTAAGGAGTTAAAATAAATATTAGGAGACATTATTATGGCTGCATTCGAAAGAGCAAAATCCGGAATTCCAGGGCTTGACAAGGCTCTGGACAACATTCGTTTGGGGGACAATGTTGTATGGAACGTCACAAACCTGTATGAATTCTCTTATTTTGTCGAACCATATATAAAACAGGCCAAAGAGGACAACAGGAACCTGATATACATACGCTTTGCCAATCACCCTCCTTTGATAGACATGACAGAAGAGGATTTCAGATTGCTTGAGATTGAACAGGAAAATCCCGACACCGAGTTCGCGATGATAGAGCGTGACGGGATTAAGATATATCTTGTGAACCCGTACAACCAGTTTGAAACCTTCACCCTGGAAGTTCACAGGATTATAGAGAAGGAAGGATTTGACGCGTTCTATGTCTTTGACTGCCTAAGCGACCTTCAGGCTGTCTGGTCAACAGATTTGATGATGGGCAATTTCTTTAAGGTCACCTGTCCGTTTCTCTTTCAGCTGGACACCATAGCGTATTTCCCAATCATTCGCGGAAGACATTCATATGATGCAATAGCCAAGATTCGTGAAACAACACAGCTGTTCCTGAACGTTTACTCAAGTTCTCCAGAAGAGGTTTACGTCTCTCCATTGAAGGTGTGGAACAGGTATTCCCAAACAATGTTTTTGGGACATAAGTTCAACCCGATAACAGGCACCGTGAAAGTCCTTCAGGATGGCCAGGAGGTCAGCAAATACTACAAGACCATCAACGATTCCGACAAGCATCAGAGCGGACAAATTCTGGACAGCTGGGAAAGGTATATGCTTCAGGTCAGAATGAATTATAAAGAAGGCAAAAACGTCGATGACGAGTGCGACAAGATTTGTGAGCTTATGATGACAAAAGATGAAAGGATGCTTTCCAAGATTAAGGAATACTTCACTTTTGAAGATTATATCACAATCTATGATCGTCGTGTAGGAAGCGGACTGGTTGGTGGTAAGACATGCGGAATGTTGCTTGCAAGAAAGATTATTGAAAAGGAATGTCCCGACATTTACAATAACCTTTTTGAACCTGACGACTCATTCTATATCGGTTCCGATTTATTTTACACTTACATCGTTTCAAATGACCTATGGGACCTTAGAGTAAAGCAAAGAACTCCTGAAGGATATTACAAGTACGGCAAGGAGCTGGAGGAGGCACTTAAAACAGGTACCTTTTCGGATGAAATCAAAAAGGCATTCATTAACATCCTGGACTACTTCGGACAAAACCCAATCATTGTCAGGTCAAGTAGTTTTCTTGAGGACGGATATGGCAATGCGTTTGCAGGGAAATACGAATCAGTCTTCTGTGTGAACAGGGGAAGTCTCGAGGAACGTTTGGCCGCATTTGAGGAAGCCGTTAAGATAGTCTATTCAAGTACAATGAACATCTCAGCTTTGGAATACAGGAAACTGAACGGCTTGGATGACACCGATGAGCAGATGGCACTACTGGTTCAAAGGGTTTCAGGTTCCTATTATGGAGATTACCTCTTCCCGACCGCAGCGGGCGTGGGTTTCTCACACAGCCCATATTCACCGCTCCCCGATATGGACAACAGCAAGGGAATGTTAAGGCTTGTAATGGGCCTCGGTACAAAGGCCGTTGACAGGACCAAAAAGGATTATCCGAGAATCATCAACCTGGACAAGCCTGAAGTGACCCTGACAAAGAGTATAAAGGAAAAACACCGGTATTCCCAGCATTACCTTGACGTCATTGACCTTAAAAACATTAGTCTGCATGACGTTCCGGTCGATGAGGGGCTTGAGGTGATTCCTAGGTATGCGAAAAGGGTTCTTGTCGAGCATGACCGTGAAGCAGAAAGAATGTTTCGTGACCGTGGACAACGCCGTGAGATCGTGTTCGTGAACTGTGAAGGAATTGTTAAGAATCATGAATTCATTGAAACAATGAAAAATATCTTGAATACCTTGGAAACAGCATACGACTATCCTGTGGATATCGAATACA
The DNA here is from genome assembly GCF_003111625.1 of Methanobrevibacter thaueri. NCBI lineage: Archaea > Methanobacteriati > Methanobacteriota > Methanobacteria > Methanobacteriales > Methanobacteriaceae > Methanobrevibacter > Methanobrevibacter thaueri. Next base: position 166,442 of record NZ_MZGS01000016.1, read on the forward strand.
CAGTCAATGTTGGAGAGGACAATTCGTTTAACATAAACCTCTTGCAATGCCGTCCTCTTCAGGTTTCAACAAATAACGAAGCCATTGAAATGCCTGAGGACAAAAACGTCTTCTTCCACATCAAAGAGTCCTCAATGGGAATGTCAAGAAAAATCAAGATAGACACAATCTGCTATGTTGACCCACACAAATACTATGAATATCCATATGCTAAAAAAAGCTCAATATCAAGGATAATCAGTGATGTGAACACCTACTGCAAGAACAATGACAAAACATCCATTCTAATTGTTCCGGGAAGGATAGGAACATCATCTCCTGAATTGGGAATTCCTGTCGTGTTTGCAGACATCAGCCATTTCTCCGCAATTCTTGAGGAAGCATATAGTGAAGTCGGATATATGCCCGAACTGTCCTTCGGAAGCCACATGTTCCAGGACCTTGTGGAAGCGGAAATATACTACGGGGCATTGTTTGAAAACGAGAAAAAGATAGAATTCAACAAGGACATGATTTTCGATTATCCGAATGCTCTGAAAGATATCAATCCTAACCTGGACGACGAGATATATAGAATGGTGCAGGTCATTGACTTTGATAAGGAAAAAGCGGAATTATATCATGACATGAATAAAGATGAAACAATGTGCATTTTCAAATAATTAGGCATTTAATTAGTTTAGGGCAGGCGGGTGGGACATATGCCTTTTTATTTGTAGAAATCTTTTAACACCAAAGATTTCGAAAAATGTATGACAAAATTGATGTGATCAATGACCCTATTCTAGCTCATTAAGAATAGGGTTGTTTTTCACATTCCTTTTTTTAAACATCCACTTTTTTAATTGCAAATAATTTTATCCAAACATTTTACTTATTGTTTAATTCAATAGAACCTTAATTATTTTACACATCATTAACATTACTACATAATCCGAAAGCATCTATTGCAAATACTTAAAGATCATATTAAATTCAATTACCTTCAACCTTTCCAGCTACATGAACTGCCATAAAAAGAGAATCCTCTTCAATTTCCTATTCAACATATGCAAATTATCATGTCTTATTCTAAGAGGGTTCCGAGGAATAATTAACCAATTGTTTTGAATTTGATGCCACTAATAATTCAATTGTCCAAAAATGAAAGCCACATTTTACTTAAAAACTTTAATATTTAAATATTAGTATTTATATAAAGTAACTTATCTTTAAAGATATAATTATTAAATTTAGAGGTGAAAAAATGGATATAGGAGAAATAATTTCAGACGCAATCGTCTATCCTTTTAATAACATTAAAGCTTTAATCATTTACATGATTATTGGAATTGTTTGTGGACTTTTAGGTGGAGCAAGCCTCATGGGTGTGCTTTTAGCAGCACAAGGAAATAACGTTCTTGCCGCTGGAGGATTAGGATTTATCGGAATATTAATCTTAATCATTGGTGGATTATTAATTTCCGGATACGGTTTAGACATTGTAAAATTCGGTATCGAAAGAAGGGACGACGCTCCTGGAATCGACATTGTAAGACAAGTTTTAAACGCAATTAAAGTATTTATTGTTGGCTTTGTTTACTACATTATCCCAGCAATTATTGGATGGTTATTATCTACATTATTAGGTAAAGGTATTTTAACCACTATCATTATTTTCATAATTACAGTCGTATTTGCATTTGCTGAATTCATGGCGATCTGTAGATTAGCTAAATATGACAGTTTAGGAGAAGCTTTAGCAATCGGCGAAGCTATTGGTGATGTATCAAAAGTAGGTATGTTAAAAGTTCTCGCTACCATTATTGCAGTGTTCATCATTGCATTAATCATTGCTATAGTTATAGGAGTTATTATGCAATATAATAATCTCATTGGTGGAGTATTATTTGGTGTATTTGGAGTCTACCTAGCATTCTTCTATAACAGAGCAGTTGGATTATTATACTCTCAAGTATAAATAATCCCATTTTTTCTTTTTTTATTTATTTTTTGTGAAAATTTTTTTACAATTGACAAACCTGATTAAATTTTTTTGACAATTTTTAAATAGCAAGTAGTTCATATATTAATTTAATCATATGTTGGAGGAAATTATTTATGGCAAACAAATATCTTGCAGCAATTCTATCTTTTTTAATTCCAGGATTAGGACAGGCCTATGTGGGAGATATTAAAAAGGGTATTGTTTATTTCATTATCGCTGTAGTTACCGTAGGAATCATAGGCATATTCTTTGTTGATTCTGTTTTGAATCATTTTTATTACATCATTAATGTCCTAATTGATATCTATGCAGCTTATGACGCTTATTTAATGGCCAAATAGATCCTTAAAACAATTAGGTTTTAATAATAATCTTTTTTTAAAAAATAAGAAATGAGATAAATGTATGATTATCTCATGTATAAAATAAATTTACCAAACCTTGGAATTCTATAAATAATTACTACAGCAATGTAACTGAATATTATTAATAAAATCCATAGGATTATAGCTTTAACAGGTTCTGTGAAAGGCAATTGAACGACAATTGGCAGTAACGGCAATCTGAATAGGTTATGCACTAAAAACACTGCAAATGAGTATTTAGCTAAAAATGACACAATCGGATATGCCCTAACCTTGCCCATTCTGGAACACAGCTCAAACAATGCGAATGATCCTGTTAAAACAAATGGGAATTCATACCATAACTGGAAGTTATATCCTTTTGTAAATGCATAATACTGGAAGAATAAACAAATCATGAATGAAATAAGGGCTATCAATCCCAATTTTATGCTATCATAATGTTTAAATTGGCCTTTTTTAACCAAATATCCGAGAATGATGTAAATACCGTAGACACCACCACTGAATCCGAGACAATATTGAACAGCCACGTTTGGAATGCCGTGCATATCAAACATCAAAGTGATGAATGGCAGCAGGAATGCCAAAAGCGAGAAAACGACTGTCGCCTGCCAGATAGTGTCAGAGTCGAATTTTTCAAGAGCCTCAGAAACAAAAGGCATTGAAAGGTACATTCCAATAATCATTGGCATATACCACATGTGACTGAAGAAGAGGGTTCCTGCCTCTCCAAAATTAACACTCACATATTTAACTGCGATAACTTGCAGACTGATTGCATAAATCACTGCCCACAATACAGTGACAATGATTAAACCCTTACAGTTCTTCTGCCAAAACTTCCGGACACGCTCATCATCATAGGACCTATCAAGCAACAGATAACCTGTAATCATTAAAAAGAATGGGACCCCAATACGGCCTATAAAGAGAGATGCGAAATTAAATACCCTTGAAAATACTGTATAATTCAATATCGCATCGGATGAAATAATATAGATTCCATCAGTTGCATGAATGTATAAAACAGTCAGGATTGCTATTGCCCGTACAAGATCAATCCACTCAACTCTATTTTTGCCCATTGATTATTTTCTCCGATAGTTTATGATTAAACTATATTTTTCATATATAATAATTTTTACTAATAAAAAAAGCATTATTTCTTGAACTTCAAAAACACGAATACTTTCTTGGTCTACCCTAAAAATTACTCTATAACAATAATTTAATTATGGTTGAAAAATTAAAATTACAATATAGTTTGATTCATAGTAGTTATTGGAGGACAAATATGAGAAACATTATAGTTGTGGAATGCATCTCAACTGGAAAGAACTTTATAGGGGACATAATTAACAGGGGGTATAACCCTGTTGTATTGGATTTGAAGAATTCTGACACAGAGGACGGAAGGAAATACGCAAAACACGTTGAGGAAGAGTATAAATTAATTCCTCATGAATTCGACATGATTTATGAAAAGGACACCTTTGAGGAAACCGTTGAAGAGGTTAAAAAGTTCAATCCTCTTCTGATTGTTCCTGGAAATGAACGGGGGGTTGTCTTGGCAACCAGACTGTCCAATGAATTAGGCCTTTTAGGCAATTCAGTTGAAAATCTCGATGCAATGACATTGAAAAATGAAATGCACAATAGATTAGCTGAAAGAGGACTTCGTTCAATAAGGGGAAAAGTTGTTCATTCCCTGGACGAGGCATTGGAATTTTATGACAGCGAAAACTTAAGCGAAGTTGTCTTAAAGCCAACATACAGCGCAGGTTCGGCGGGAGTGCGTATCTGCCTCAATCGGGAGGAAATGGCCAATTCCATTAAACAACTATTCGAGCATGTTAACTATTATGGCGATAAAATAGAGGAACTTCTGATTCAGGAACGTATAAACGGAATTGAATATATCGTCAATACCGTAAGCCATAAGGGCAAGCATAGGGTCACTTTAGTTTGGAAATACAACAAGATCAGAACATCAGAAGGGGCAATTGTTTATGATTCCTGTGAAACTGTGAATGAATTGGGCCTTGGTGAAGCGGAAATGATTGAATACGCTTATAAAGTTGCCGATGCATTGGAAATCCAATACGGTCCTGTTCATGGTGAATACATGCTTGATGAAAATGGTCCGGTTTTAATTGAAGTCAACTGCCGCCCATGTGGCGGAGGCATGCCATCAGAGTTTTTAGACAGAATTTCCGGCCAGCATGAAACAGACAGCATTCTGGATTCCTATTTGAAGCCGGAAGCCTTCCATGACAAATTATATGAAAAATATAAATTATACGCCCATGGTACATTAAAATTCTTCATCACACCAAAAAACATGATGGTCCGCTCATCGCCGATAGTCAACATTGACAAAAAGCTAAAGGCATTTTATAGCAGCAGCATGATTAATTCAACCTATCAGGACATGTTTTTCAAGAAAACCGAAGACCTGAACACCGCTGCGGGATATGTCTTTTTAGTTAATGAAGACAAGTCTGCCGTGGACCATGATTTAAACTTCTTAAGGTCTGTTGAAAGAAATGCATTTTCAATAATTCTGAGTGATGATGACGATTATCCTGAATTAAAAGATGATGATGAATATTTAAGTGACATACTGCCTATCATCAATGAAATTGAAAAACACGGAACAGGGCTTTTTGTAACCGACCAGCATGCAGACGGAATCGCCACGTTCCAAATCAGGCATGATGAAATCAATGATGTGAAAGGCAATTTTGATTTCATTATCATTAACTTAAACAGGAGTTTGATTGATAAAAACGAGGCCGAAAAGGTAAGGATAATTTTAGATGCCATTTTAAATGTTAAGAAGGGCGGTTTTATCTTTGTTCCGGAAAACACATATCAGCTAATGTCAAGTGGCCGAAAAGGTATTGAAGCTTTGATAAAAGTTCTAGACTACACAATAGAGCTTCCGCCATATACAGTCCGTGACATGATAATCGCCTCAAGATGAATGACAGACAGTGAGTGAAATGCCATACGAAAGAAGATATAACCTGTTAAACTCAAAGTTCAAGGAACTGTTCTTTCCGACATTGCTTGCTGCAATAGCCGGAAACTTTGCAATTCTAGCGGATGCATTCATAATAAGTATGCTTTTAGGCCCAATGAACCTATCGGTCATTCAGAGCATACAGCCATTGGCCCAATTTATCAATATGATCTACTGGCTGATTGGATTTGGGGGCACAATACTTGCAACCAGCTCGAAGGCAAACTTTGAAGATAAGAAGGCCAATTACATATTCACCCTTTCGATTGTTAGCATAATTGTGATATCCCTATTGATTATGGTGTTGGGACTATTGTTTCCGGATAGCTTACTTCAGGCGTTATGCAATTCCAATCAGTTAAAACCGTTGGTTTACGAGTATTTGAAATTCTATCTTTTGGCAATACCGTTCATCTGCTTTTTTGTCGTTCTGGCATACTTCATCAAAACAGACAATTTTGTTCAACTGCAATTTAGAGGATTTCTCATAGCCAATGTATTGAACGTGATATTAGATGTGCTCCTTATAAACTACTTCAACATGGGAATTGCCGGTGCCGCATTGGCCATGGCGTTTGGATATCTCATCGCATCAGTCTACATTTCCACATACTTCTTCAGCTCAAGACGCACATTAAAACTTATAAAGCTTGAATTTACCAAATCAATGCGATATCTGGTAGACATATGCAAAACAGGATTTTCTTCATCTTCAATAGCCCTTTACCAATCACTGAAACTGATTATAATTAATTTCATCATACTTGGAGTCTTGGCTAATGTGGGATTGGTTGCTTTCAATATGTGTTGCAATGCCCAACTATTGGTGAGCATATTCATTTTCGGTACCTCCCAATCACTCTTGCCTATCATAACCGTTTACTACCAGGAAAGTGACTATAACGGCGTGGAGTATGTTGCAAGAAGGTCCCTGAAGATTGCAATCGCCTTTGGAATATTTTTCACATTGCTATTTACACTATTCCCACAGACATTATTGTACCTATTCTCCGTAAGCGACCCGTCACATCTCCCTATTGTGATGAATGCAGTCAGGATTTTCTCATTGTCCATTCTGGCATATTCCATAAACTTCCTCTACATATTCTATCTTCAATCAATACAGGACAACAAATTGGCAAATGTCGTCACACTGCTGAACGGATTGATATTCCCTGTGGCATTCGTTTTCATATTTTCCATCATCTGGAATGAAAATGGAATCTGGTTCGGTTTTGTGGTCTCAGAAATAGCGACACTGGCATTCATTTACCTATACTCAAGATACGTCAACAAAAAGAGCAATGGGGAATGCACCGGATTATTCATGAAGAAGCATCACCCTGAAGATGAGAAGATACTTGAATATACTATAAAGGCAAATCAAAATGATGCGGTGAACCTTTCCAGAGAAGTTCAGGAATTCCTATCCGATGAGAACGGGTCAGTTTTCATTAGCCTGGCAATCGAGGAAATTCTCATCTATATCCTGGAGATAAACGACAAATTGGATTGGATTGATGTGATAATCAGGGACAACGATGAGTTTGCAGTCATTTCAATAAAGCATGCAGGAATCGGATATAATCCTGAGGAAAATCCGGATTTGGATTCCGACAACATCAATATGCTCCTTAGCATTTCAGACAACATTGAGCATTCCGAGATATTGGGTTTGAACAATACGGTGATTACGATTAAAAAGTAATGATGCGGCGTTTCTGCATCAGTTAAATTGAACTGCATTAAACGGTGAAATGAGAATATTGCATGATTTTTGAAAAAAAATATGATTCGATTTAAATGAACAAGCTTGTAATTAACTGCATAACATCATTAAGGATATTGCTTGGATTTTTGTTTCTATTATGTGTTCTGCTTGACTTAAACGTTGCTTATTTAGCCATAATATTCATATTGACTGCAATTACGGATGTGGGCGACGGATGGCTATCCAGAAAATACGGTCTTGCATCAGATGCCGGTGCAAGGTTTGACGTGATTTGCGATTTCATCTTCATAATGATTTCCACATTTGCACTTGTCCTAAGAGGCCTTATTCCCGCATGGTTCCTATTAATCATTATCCTGAAACTGGTCGAATTCTTTAAGACCAGTGACGAATCCCTTGTCTATGAAAAATTCGGCCATTTTGTTGCTTTGATGTTTTACGCATTCCCGATAGTCGCCGTCCTATTGAATGACCCTCTCATAGTTTTGATATTGGCCATTTTCATCACGATTTGTGCATTGATATCCTCATTGAGTAGAATTCATAGAAAATTTTATTAATTTTTCAGAATATACATATTCACTGATTATATGATATCCCTTAGAAAAATAAACACATTACTGATTATCGTCATTGCGGTGATGCTTTTAACCCATGCATTGCTATCCCTATTGTATTTGTACGGCGCCATAAGCTATTCCCCTGATTTTCAAATAACAGGAAGGCACCTGTTTTATCCTGTGGTTGCCCATATAATCATAAGCATGTACCTTTACTTCAAGGACAAGTCCAGAGGCGTGAACAGGTATCCTAAGTTGAACTCCGACACAAGGCAGCAGATGATTTCAGGAATCATGATAGTGATTTTCGCAAGCCTGCACATATTGGGATACTCATTCAATCCGCTGGGCGAGCCAAGCACTTTCAATATTAGCCTATATCATTTTATAGTGGACACCATGCTGTTTGTTTCAATAGCTCTGCATCTGAGGGTTTCAATTCCTAAATTCATGATATCCTTCGGATTTCTTGAGGAAAAGGATGCACATCTGAATTTTAAACGAAAGGTGAATTGGGCAGTTGCAATCATTTTGATTATTCTGATTCTCGGTGAGGTGGTGTATTACGTTGGAGGTGCACTATGGTAGAAATCATCGTTGTTGGAGCGGGCCTTGCAGGATTGGCCGCATCAATAAGGGCATGTGACAATGGAGCAAATGTTTCAATGATATCCCCTGATTATTCCGAACGCTCACAGTCTGTAATGGCTATGGGCGGAATAAATGCAGCATTGAATACAAAAGGGGAGGACGACTCGCCAAGCCAGCATTTCACAGATACCATGAATGGAGGATGTGAAATAAATAACGAAAAGGCCGTGAAAAGGCTGACGGATGACGCTCCTCAAATCATCAATTGGCTTGAAAGGATGGGAACAAGCTTTTCCCGTGACGCCAACGGAAATGTCGACATGAGAAACTTCGGAGGCCAAAAGAAAAAACGAACGGTCTATGCCGAATCCAAAACTGGCAAGCAGATTGTCTCAGCCCTAGTAAGCGCATGCCGCAAAAGAGAATCCAAAGGCAAAATCAAGCGTTTTGTAGGGTACAGATTCCTGTCATTGATTTTTACCGATGAGGACGAATGCTGCGGCGTTAACTGCATACATGAGGACACAGAGGAAATCAAATCATTCATTGGCGATGCCGTTATCATAGCTACCGGAGGATACAATTCAGTCTTTGGAAAGATACTCGGATCCACACAGAACGACGGATTCACCACCGCAAAACTCTTCACACAGGGAGTCAGGCTGGCGAACCTTGAAATGGTCCAGTATCACCCGACATCAGTCAACACCCCTCAAAAGAGAATGCTGATAACTGAAGCTGCACGTGGCGAAGGGGGAAGGCTGTTTGTAATGAAAGACGGCAAGCCATGGTATTTCATGAAGGACTTCTATCCGGAGCTTGCAGACCTGATGCCGAGGGATGTCGTTTCAAGAAGCATATTTAAAGTCTCAGACGGCGGCAAAAAGGACGTTTTCCTTGACCTGACCCCTTTGGATGAGCATACAGTCAAGGTCAAGCTGGATGAGGTGTATGAAATCTGTCAGAGCTATCTGAACATTAATCCTATGGAAACTCCTATTCCGATATTTCCTGCAGTCCATTACTTCATGGGAGGAATCCAGACCGATGAAAACCATAAGACAAACATAAAGGGACTATATGCAGCGGGAGAATGCTCATGCCAGTATCACGGCGCAAACAGGCTGGGCGGAAATTCCCTGTTGGGAGCTGTCCATGGAGGATGGATTTCCGCAGAGAATGCCGTTTTGGAAAAGCCAACAGGAAATGTCCTCAATAATATCAACGATGAGTTGGAATCATTCAAATCCCATAATCCAAAGGACAAGCCATTATCTGACACATTAAGCGAAATTTCACAAATCATGAATGAGGCAATGGGAATCTACAGGAATGAGGACGGCTTGAGGGCCGCACTGGACAGGCTGGAGAATCTGGATACAGAGGTAAATGCAAAATATTATGATTATCTTAAAGTCAAACTGCTTGTTGTGCTTTCAAAGGCCAGCATCTTATCGGCACTGGCCAGAAAGGAATCAAGGGGAGCCCATCAGAGGCTTGATTATCCCGAAAGCGACGACAACTATAAAAAATCAATCTGCGCAATGTATGAGGATGGGGAGATAGTGATCAAATGAAGGTAATGATTAAAATTGACGGAGAGCTTCAGACATTCGACTACGACGGCGACATAAACATATCCGTCATCACCCTGCTTGAAAGGTGGGGCCGTCCAATCGAATATTCCTGCAGCTGCCTTCAGGGAATCTGCGGTGCATGTGCAATGGTCATCAATTCAGAGCCTAAACTCGCATGCAAAACATTTCTAAATGAGGAAAAGACAGTCATTGAAAACAGCGAGATTACCATCGAGCCCCTTTCCAAGTTTCCGCTAATCAAAGACTTGAAAGTCGACAGGTCAATCCTTTTTGATGCGATGGAGGACTGCGAGCTATGGCTGGAAAGCGATTCAACATACCATCCGAAGGATTTGGATTTTGAATATGAAATGTCATTGTGCCTGATGTGCGGATGCTGCACAGAGGTTTGTCCAAATTACAAACTGGGAGATTTCGTAGGGGCCCCGGTTGCGGTTTCTGCATCCAAACTGGTCAATCAGGAAAGTGACAAGGATCACTTGAAAAGCCTGAAAAAGAACTATAAAAAAAGGTTTTTCTCACATTGCGTCAAGTCGACTTCCTGTGAGGACGTCTGTCCGATGGGAATACCAACCCAAAGGGCGATTTCAAAAATGAACAGGAAATCCGTATGGAGAATTTGGCAATTGTTGAATCGTGATTAAAAAAAATAGTTAAACAGCATTTGAAATGCTGTTAGGAAGCCTTATCAATCTTTATTGGCTTGAACTTGTTTACATCGTTGAACTCCTCGAGATATTTGAGACAGTCTTTGGTTTTGCTTTTGTCGTCATCATCAAATGAAGAGTCAATGATATACTGGTCACCATCTATTTTGATAATCTCCAAGGCGCCTGCTTTTTCCTTGAATGTGTCCACATATTCAGCATATGTGCCGTTAATGATTTTCACTTGACGGTCATCGCTATTCTCGAAATAGTCATCATGATCGATGAATGCACTGTAGCTGTGCATATCCATTTCAAAATCCCCCTTGGTAAATGTTACGGGATTCCTTTCAAAGCCGATAGGCGCATTATGGTCGGTTATGATATCCGCTGAGACAGCACCCATGAAAAATATCAGAAATATCAATGATACGAAGATGATTTTAAATTTCATGGTTTCACCTCATAATTGAAAAGTTTTAGTTATCCCTGAGCCAATTTGTAGGCCTCATAAGCCACGGCCAGGGAATAGACTGTATCCACCACAAGAGATATAATCAGATAGATTCCATCTGAAAAATAACCTATGGAATAGAATACTGCAGTAACTATAAGGAACATTATTCCTCTTGGTATGGCTCCCGCATAGATCTGCCCCAATCCCGGAAGCAGAAATGAAGCTATTGCCGCAATAATTGGATTTGCCATTTTTTTCCTCCTCAAAAATTTTTCAAATATATTTCTGTAAAAAATATTTTATATATTTATCACCCATATTTCAACGGAAAATGGAATGTTTTTTGCACAAAGTATAAATTTAGGTATAACTAAATATTATATAAAAACATATTGAGGTGATTAATTTGGTAGATAGCGATGCAGTAACCAATGGAATTTTTTCATTTTTCATTCCTGGATTAGGTCAGGCAATTGAAGGATATAAAGTCAGAGGAGTTATTCTGTTCATAATTGCTGTTGCAATATCCGCAACATTCATCTATTTCCACTTGAATCAAACAATGCATTATATTGTATCTATAGTCTACGGCCTTATTGCAGGATATGACGCATATAGATTATATTAATTTGAGTATTCAATACTCAAAACTTTTTTTTTGATCAAACATAACCTACAAAATGAAGAAAAATCACACAATTTTTTGAAATATCCAAAATCAAGGTAAAAAAATTTTTACTTGATGAAACATAATTAACAATATGAACTTAATTGACAAAGAATTTTTAAATAGAAATAAAAAATTGCTATTAATAGCATTCATAATTGTATTCGGATCATTAATCGTAGGGAGCATTGTGGGATATTTTGAAGCTGGAGACAGCTACGGCGAGATGAGTGAAATGATTGCATTTAGCCATGAACACAATATCAAAACAAATATGAGCATTAGCGAAAATGCCACAAGCGCTTCTGAATATTTTGTCCATAATTTCATGGTAGACATCATTACAATGATTGGAGGAATATTATTTTCAATATTCTCTGTTTGGAATGTATTGTCAAGCAGTTTCATTGCAGGCCATTATATAGGACAGGACTTTGTATTCGGCCTTGTTTCAACACTTCCACATGGAATTATTGAGTATATTGCCACAGTATTTGCCTTAACCATAGCGTTCATCATAACACGCAGAGAAATAAACATCATCAAAACCAGAAGCTTTGACGGTATAAAAACCGATTTGAAAGACATAGTGATTCTATTGGTATTGGACATAATATTTCTGGCAATTGCCGCTTTCATAGAGGCTCATGTTACTCCAGGGATAGTCTCATCAGTGTTTGGAATTTAACTTTATTGTGCAAGAATTCTCCGGCTTCTACAAGCCGGAGAGGTTCAAGATAAGGATTCCGCCCTGATGAAATGACTTTGCAATTAGATTAATGGAAAAAATTGAAAGAAATTTCAATCAACTAACTTTTTGACAGATCAATTTCTTACATATTAATCAGTTACAAATCATTTTGCAAATAAACATTACATGTATTTTCCTAAGTTTATCTGAATATCTTTTTACATCTTTTTTTATTATATGAATAGTTAATTAGGGCAAAGCTTAAATAGTAACATTCTTGATACAATAATATAAAGCTATCATAACGGAGGTGAAAAATATGGCAATTCCTAAGGCTCCTGTTAAAAGGATTATTCAAAATGCTGGTGCTGAAAGAGTAAGTTCTGATGCAGTAGACGCATTAGCTGAATACTTAGAAGAATACGCAGAAGAAGTATCTAAAGATGCAGTTACATATGCAAAATATGCAAAAAGAAAAACTGTAAAAGAAGAAGACGTTTCTTTAGCAGTTAACAGTTCAAAATCTTCTGAATCTCCTGAAGAGGGCAAACATAATATTGTAGATGTGATTAAAGGAGTATTTGATGCCGTTTCAGAAGGACAAGGCATTGAAGACGTCATTAAATCATTTATGAAAAAATAATGACAAGCCAATATGATGATTTTACACGAAATATTAAAACTATACTGATTTAATTTTAAATCATATAGTTTTTATTTCAAATTTTTTTTATTTTTTTATACTGGAATTGGAAAATATCAATGAAATGTTAAAGTTAATGTACATAAAAAGATATATTTATTAAACTGTACAATAATTTTTAAATTTTATAGATTTTAAAAATTTTTTATTAAATATTTTTTTCAATTCAATAATTTTATAAGGTATTACCTATAGATTTGGTCTTTTCTAATAAATTTTTTAATATAATTCCTCAAATTTAAAATCTAAAAATTTTTTCTGAATATTTTTGATAATTTTTAAATAATTTATCAAATTTATAGTAATTTGATTAAATTTTTTAGTAATAAATTAAATTATATTTAAAAAAAATGAAAATATATAAATATAATACATTATATAGTATATCTCATGTATACAATTAGAGGTGAATTATGACTAAAAAAGATAAAACTTCAAAAGTCGATGAAAAACAAACTAATAAAGCATTAACCGCTGAAGAAGTATCTGAAAAATACACCGTTCCAGAATTAAAATCCATTTTAAAAGAAAACGGTTTGAAAGTTTCAGGCAAAAAAGAGGACCTCGTTGAAAGAGTTTTACCTATCTTAAATGAAGATTCAAGTGAAACATCTACCGTCCAAGTTGATGACTTGACCTCTCAAGAAAATGATGACTTATTAAGTCCTGCACTAAGTATGTTTGGAATAGATTATGAGGAATTACCTGTTAAAGACAAAACCATTATGGGAGATAATACTACATTAAAGATTTACGGATTTACTCAAAATGGTTTAAGCATGTCCGATTTTACTATGTCAATGGTAGCTTCTCCAGACATTGATTTGAAAATGAATCTTCCTGAAGTTTCCTATAGTAACTTTGAAGACACCATCTTTACATTCAAAGATCTTGATTTATCTATTTTGATTAAAACAGATTCACAAAGCCTTGAGTTTTCAGCGATTATGGATAGTTTAGATATAATAACTGAATCTTATTATGTTAATTTAAAAGGCCTTAATTTGGGCTTCAAATCCTTACCTGATAACAGCATATGTTTAGATATTGATATAGACAGCTTCATATATCCTGATATTGATGGCACATATATTAACTTCGAGAATCTCAGTCTTAACATATCAATCGGATTGGATGGAGAAATTCTCGGCATAACAACAAATTTACCTAAATTAAATCTTTTAAACAAAAACTATAGGGTAGACCTATCTGATTTAAATCTAAATATCACACTGCCTGATTTAGAATTATCAAATCTTGACTTATCCATATTAATGTCAGATTTCCGTTACACAAACTTTGATGACGTTCATGTAAATATGGATAATGTAAATGTATCAATTGAACCTATAATATCAGATAAGGTAACCGTAATTACCCGTATGGATGCTTTGGATGCAGCGGGCCTAAATTCATTCGATGAATTGTTCCCAATGTTAGATATTAATGAAGTGAACTTTAAAACTCCTACCAATGATTTGGAATCCCCCGTTACCATAACATCCCTTATGCCACTTTTAGATATTTCCAAACTAGGTATGTCCACAATTGCCACTCTTTTAAGTTCAGGATTTGACCTTGACACTTACATGAGCAATCTGCCAGGCCAATTTACTGGCCCTTCATACGGAGGCGCTTTTGATGACCCTAATGCAGAGGCCTCAGGCTTTGACTTAGTCGGCATGTTTGAAAAATGTGATTATTCAGGTTTAGATGCAATTAAGTTTAATTTAACCGGATTGCTTGATTCTGCAGATATTGATTTATCTGACTTCGGCATTGATGCATCAGACTATGACTTCTCTAACATTAGCTTGTCCGAACTTATTGATGGATTAAAAGATTCTGAATTTGTCATGACCGCTATGGGCATACTCGGAAAATTATCCACCATTGACTTTGAAAATCTTGATTTCAATGGTTTAATAAGTGATTTTGATGCAGAAAGCTTTGACATATCCAGTCTATTAGAAAGCCTTAACATATCTAGCTCTGATCTTGCCACTCTTATAGATACATTCAGTAATTTTGGTGACGTATTTAAAAACCTCGATTTATCATGTTTAGGAGCAATCGAACTCAATTTAACAGGATTACTTGATTCACTAGGAATTGACTTATCTGACTTCGGCATTGACACATCAGGATATGACCTATCTGCAATCAGCCTCGCAGAACTCATAGGTCTCTTAAGCAATCTTGAAATTGACATGAACACTATCACAACCCTGTTAAAATTATTCGGTATTGAATTAGATGGCATTGATTTGGATGGATTAATAAGCAGCTTTGATGCAGAAAACTTTGATATATCCAGCTTATTAGAAAGCCTTAACTTATCCAGTTCCGATCTCGCCGATATCATAGAAATGTTCACCAATTCAGACATCGACTTTGCAGGCATGATGGAAAACCTCGATTTATCCTGTTTAGGCGCAATCGAACTCAACTTAACCGGATTAATTATTTCACTAGGAATTGACATATCTGAGCTTGGCATTGACCTATCAGACTATGACCTATCCGCAATCAGCCTCGCAGAACTCATAGGTCTCTTAAGCAATCTTGAAATTGACATGAACCTAATTACATCCCTGTTAAGATTATTAGGCATTGAATTGGACGACCTTGATTTCGATGGCTTAATAAACAGTTTTGATGAAGAAAACTTTGACATGTCCAGCTTATTAGGTAGCCTTAACTTAACTGACTCCGATATTGATGCTATGGTAGACATGTTCACCAAATCAGACATTGACTTTGAGGCTATATTTAAAAACTGCGATTATTCAACTTTAGACGGCATGGTGCTCGATTTAACCGGAGTAGCTGAATCACTAGAGATTGACGTTTCTGAATTTGACGTTGACTTATCTGCAATCACCATCGCAGAACTTGCAGGTATCTTAAGCGATCCTGATTTCGACATGACCGCTATTACATCCAAGTTTGACGCATCCACCTTAGGCAATCTTAAATTGGATGGCCTAGTAAGCAGCTTTGATGAAGAAAACTTTGACATTTCCGGTCTATTAGAAAGCCTTAACCTATCTGGTGTAGACATGTCCGCTATGGTAGACATGTTCAGCAACTCAGACATCGACTTTGCAGGCATATTTGAAAACATCGATTTATCCTGTTTAGGCGCAATCGAACTCAATTTAGGTGGATTAATCGTTTCACTAGGAATTGACATAACTGACCTCGGCATTGACCTGTCAGACTACGACTTAACCGCAATCAGCCTCGCAGAACTCATAGGTATCTTTAGCAATCTTGAAATTGACATGAACCTCATTGCAGCCGTATTAAAATTATTCGGCCTTGAATTGGACGACCTTGATTTCGATGGCTTAATAAGCAGCTTTGATGCAGAAAACTTTGACTTATCCAGCCTATTAGAAAGCATAGACCTTGGTGACCTGGACATTTCCGCTATTGTAGACATGTTCACCAACTCAGACATCGACTTTGCAGGCATATTTGAAAACATCGATTTATCCTGTTTAGGCGCAATCGAACTCAACTTAACCGGATTGATTGAATCAATAGACATGGACTTATCTGAATTAGGCATTGACCTGTCAGACTATGATTTATCTGCAATCAGCCTCGCAGAACTTATAGGTGTCTTTAGTAATCTTGACTTTGACATGAACACTATCTTTATAATGTTAAAGTTATTCGGCATTGAATTAGATGGTCTTGATTTGGATGGCCTAATAAACAGTTTTGACGAAGAAAACTTTGACCTAAACAGTCTATTAGGAAGCATAAACATAGGTGACCTGGACATTTCCGCTATGGTAGACATGTTCACCAACCCTGATATGGACTTTAAAGAGATGTTTGAAAACATCGATTTATCATCTTTAGGTGCAATCGAACTCAACTTAACCAGATTACTTGATTCAGCAGATATTGATTTAGCTGACTTCGGCATTGACACATCAGACTATGATCTATCTGCAATCAGCCTCGCAGAACTTATTGATGCATTAAGCACATCCGAATTTGTCATGACCGTCGATGCAATTATCTCAAAATTAATGGATATGGACTATGATAATCTTGATTTCGATGGCTTAATAAGTAGCTTTGATGCAGAAAACTTTGACATATCCGGCCTATTAGAAAGCCTTAACCTATCCAATTTCGATATTTCTGCTATCTTTGGTAATTTCGATATGAATGGTTTTGATATAGCAGAGATCTTGAACAGCACACTAAGCATGTTCCTTGAGAAAAGTATTCCAGAATCTTCAAATGCTTAGGATAGTGAATTAAACTATAGTCTAATGAATGTTTAGGCATTCAAGGAAAATCAAACAACTAAAAAAAATAATAGTGGAATAATTTTCACTATTATTCTATTATTTTTTAAAGAATAGGGGAAACAGTATGAGAGATGTTGATGAACTTAAAAAAACCCCTGGACTTTCATTGAAAAGATATCTGATTTTGTTCATTGCAAATTTAATCGGATTGTATTTAATTAGTTTTGGATTGGATTTTACCGTTACCAACTTAAACCGTGTTGTTGTATTCATATTTTTCATCAGTATTTTCAATGCAGTATTATGGCCACTTATAACAAGGATATATATGCCATTTATGGTTTGGACTTTTGGAATTGGTAGTCTGATTTTAAATGGAGGAATATTCGCTTTTTTCGGACCATATTTTGGTTTAAATATTAACGGATTGGGAATAATTCTCGCACCATTGACCATAGCCCTTATTACAATCATCCTCTCCACCATATTGGGACTCGATGACGATGGAGCATTTTACCAGGCAACGCTGAGAGAGGCTCAAAGGAAAAGAAAAGAGGACATTAAGGATTATCCTGGCGTGATAATCGTGGAGATTGATGGACTTGCCTATGACGTCTTATGTGAAGCTATCGACAGGGGAGTAATGCCGACCGTCAAGCAAATGTTAGACAGCAAAACCCATACCCTTAAGAAATGGGAAACAGATTTGTCTTCACAGACAGGAGCAAGCCAAGCTGGAATCCTACATGGGAACAATGAAAACATCACCGCTTTTAGATGGATTGAAAAAGAAAATGATAATCAGGTAATGCAGTGTTCAGGAGTTTCAAAAGTCAAAATCCTTGAAGAAAGAATATCAAATGGAAATGGATTGCTTGTTGAAAATGGAGCGAGCAGATCCAACCTATTTTCAGGAGATACAGACAATGTGATTTTCACCTTCAGCAAAATAACAGATTTGAGAAAACTGTATAACGGAGCATGGTATTCAATCTTTTCAAATCCAAGCGATTTCGCACGTATAGTGGTACTGCTTATTGAAGACATGATTCATGAAATATATTCCCAGTTGAAACACAGGCTATTAAACATCCAACCAAGGATTTCACGAGGAATCGCATATATTCCAACAAGAGCCGGAACCAATGTATTCATGAGGGAAATCAACACCAAAACACTGATTGGAGATATGATGATTGGAGAAATTGATGTTGCATATTCCACCTATTTGGGTTATGATGAGATTGCTCACCATTCAGGAGTTAGGGATGAGGATGTATGGTTTGCCCTTAAAGGAATGGATAAACAGATAAAACATTTAGTTGATGGAAACAAATACTCTCCAAGAGAATATCAATTCGTGATACAGTCAGACCATGGCCAAACCAATGGGGCTACATTCAAACAGAGATACGGCGAGTCATTCGAAGACTTTGTCAAATCACTGCTTCCTATGGACATTAACATGTATGCCAAAATGTCTTCAAACGAGGACCATTTTGCGGAAGTCTACATACCGTTTTCCGACAAGGTCAATTTCATTAAAAATAGAAACAAAGAAGAAGATGAAGAAAAACTGATGTCAGACTCCGAAGTTATAGTTCTCGGATCTGGAAATCTTGCATTGGTCTATCTAACCAAATGGAGCCACAGACTGACATATGAGGAAATCAATGAAATGTTTCCAGAGCTGATTGATGAAATCGTAAATAATGAATATGTAGGATTCATTTTAGTTCACTCCTCACAAAAAGGTGACATGGCAATTGGTAAAAATGGAACATATTACTTAGATAATGATGAAATAGAAGGGGAAGATCCTCTTGAAGGATTCGGAGACAACATTGCTCAACATTTAAAAAGAAGCAGCTCATTTAAATACACTCCAGATATTCTAGTCAACAGCTTTTATGATGCCGAAAAGGATGAGGTCTGTGCCTTTGAAGAGCTGGTCGGAAGCCACGGTGGAGCTGGAGGAAGTCAATCAGAACCGTTTATATTATATCCTTCAGACTGGAATGTTCCGGATGAGGAAATTGTAGGTGCGGAGAACATCTACAAGATTCTGAAATCAAATTTAAACAATATTAAAGAAAGCAGCAAAATTGATAAGTGATAATTGAAAATGATTTTTCTCACTGAAAATTAGGAAATACTATCCTTATCAATTTTCCAATTTTTTAATCATCATCATAATTTTGAAAAAAATATAATTGAAAAATTATTGAACAAACATATAAAATATATTCTTAATATGAATAATTACATAATTATTTAAATATTAATATCAAATATATTAATGAGAACATGATTATTGAGGATTCAAAGTTAGGATATAGAAAACATGTTTTGGACGAGTTTGAATTTGAAAACGGTCAGACTCTTCAAGATGTTGAGGTGGAATATACAACCCGAGGAACACCAAAATATGATGAAGAAGGCAATATTGTCAATGCAATTGTCTATTGCCATAGATTCAATGGAAATTGCTTATCAATTGAAGATTTGAATCAACTACTTGGCCCTAGAAGCATGTTAGCAGATTTTAACTTTTTTTACATATCAATCACTTCATTAGGATATCCTGAATCATGTTCACCTTCTAAAACTAATTTAAAATTTGATTTTCCAAAATACACAATTAGGGATTGCGTGAATTTTAAAAGAAAATTTCTATCTGACGTATTTAATATAAGCAAGGTCCTTGGCATTTTGGGTGTTGGAGTGGGAGGTTATGAAGCCTTTACCTGGGGATGTGAATATCCTGATGAAATGGAATTTTTAATTATAGGCAGCAGTTCTTTTAAAACGGATGGTTATCGCTACATTTTTTCCAAAGCCCTAAGCAATTTAATTGAGTCATCCGATGCATATCTGGATACTGTTTATAGTGAACATTTATCTAGAATGATGTTTTCAATCAATTCATTAATTTATACCCAATATTTTTCCAAAAGAGCATTTCAAAAGTTTACTCGAGAAGAACTTGAAATGCTTATGGATGCTTTTATTGAGGAAGGCTTCAATGAAGACATCTATGATTTCAAATTTAGAAATGACGCCACATTAAATTATGATATTGAGGATAAATTATCCAATATTAAAGCGAAAACATTGATTGTCAGCGCTTCTGAAGATATTTATTATTCTCCCGAATTTGACGTAGAACCTCTCAAAGGCAAGATTGAAAACCTAGAAATATTTATTTTTGATGCCCAGGAATTTGTTTACAAGTATGACAATTCACTATTTGTAGATCTGTTTAGAGAATTTTTAGAAGAATTTAAAAAATAGACTGATCTTGAACCTCTCCGACCTAAAAGAGGTCGGAGTATTCTTTCACTTATTTGATAAAAATCTAAAAGGAAATTAGTTATCCTCTATTGATTACATATTCTATATTATAAACCTACATATTATATGGCATTTATCCGAGAGCATTTGAAAATTAATCGCATCACCCCCCACATAAAAAAAAATATAGACACTAACCCACTAAAATGTGCAATTCATCCCCCGGCTTAAAGAAGCCGGAGAATTCTTGCACAATAAAGTTAAATGAAAATTAGAAATAAATTTCAAACCAATACAATTCAAAATATAAAGTAAGTGTTTTAAAAGTCATTACCCCCCCCAATCAAATTGTATCAAAAATATATTCACTTCATCCATTTGAAGTTGAAATTTATTCTTCATTTTTTTATAGTACTTCATTTATTTGAAGTAATATTTTTAACTATATCTAAATGAAGTACTTCAAATTGTTAAAGTATATATTTTATAAAATATATAATTAATATCAGGTGTTTAAAATGAGTATTGTACCTTTACATATTCCAATAAACGAAATTGATAAATATTTTTACAACAGAAAAGAAGACATTAAAAAAATTGAATACTACTTAAACTCTTTAGAATTGGGAATTTCTCAATCATTACTTATCAAAGGCGTAAGAGGAGTAGGAAAAACTTTTTTACTTCAAAAAATAAAACAGGACTCTAAAGAAAATTTCATAGTTTCTTATGTTGATGTTTCAAGAATTGTTGGAAAGGACGATACCCAGCTAAAAGCACAATCCGTTTTATTGGAACTCTTGGACGAAATGAACAATTCAATCTACGAAAAATTAAATGACAATAACAAAATAACTTTCCTTTTAAAAAATTTAATTGACAAATTAAAACTTAAAGACTACAGTTTTTCAAAAGGAACACATATCTCAGAAATACCAATACCTGCAACAGATGACAACTATAAAAAAATAAGCAAATTCGTAATGGAATATCCTCAAAAAGTTGTAGAAAGCATTGATAGTATCGATGGATTTATAATAATCCTTGATGAATTTCAAATGCTTAAAAAATTAAGAAAACCTGAAGATTTCTTCTGGATGCTAAGAAGTTACAGTCAATTTCAATCAAATGTAAGTTATGTAATGACCGGATCAATTTCCCAAACATCAGACATGATAGAAATGTTAAACGGTGCAACCGGTGCATTTGGAGGAAGAATGATACAAATAAATATTGACCCATTTACAAAACAAGAAACAGAATCCTATTTTGAAGAAAGATTTCCTGAAATAGAATTCACACAAGAAGGATTTGACCGCTTTTACGAATACACAAAAGGAATTCCAATGTACATTAACAGTTTTTACAATGCATTATCATCCCATGAAACATATGATGAAAACTCAATCGATTACATATTCCTCAATAATATGGATCAGATTCTTGTAATGTGGATTAGAATATGGGGTACATTAAACAATTACGAAAAAAATATAATCTGTACAATGTTAAATCAGGTACACATTACTTGGTCAGAGTTGGAAAAGAATTTGGACATGGCTCCAGCCACTTTAAATAAATACATTAAAACATTACAAGATAAAGGAATAATAAACTATTATGACGGAAAATATTCTCTTGAAGATTTAATGCTTGAAACCTGGTTAAATCATGAAAAAGAGCGTACAGGAGTTTATCCCTATTAAATAAGTGATTAAATAATTATTCATCATTAAAACATTAATTTAAAATTCATGTAAATTTAAAATAGTTTTTGTTGCATATCAATATAGCTAGGCTCGTTAACCTCTTTTATAACATCACCTTCATTAACATGACCAATCAGCAAGGGTGAATCCGGATTATGCAACTTTTGGTTCCTTTTGACCAGCTTCATGTTGCTGTTGGCGTAACGCACTTTAAATTATCTACTACTTTTAGTGAAATTTGTTCTATACTATACGAACAAAATGATTAAAAAGTAAATGAATTATCTACTACTTTTTAGCGAGATCTGTTGTAATGTAACTAACAAATATTTGTAATTAAATGCTCTCGCTACAATCCAATATAATGAAAAAAAATATAAAAGTAATAATAATTTTTTGTATTACATTTACAATCAAAAATAGTTTATCTTAAGAGTTATTACCTGAGATTTTTGTTTTGAAGTTTTATTCATCCATTTTGTCAAGTTCTTTTTGTAAGTCATGGATTTGCATTTCTTTGTACAACCTTTCAAACTTTCCTACTTCAATGAGATAAGCTGAAACTTCAAGAGCATCCCTATAGGTATAATTAGACTCTTTAATAATTTGCTTTTTGTCTTCATCCATGTATGATGAAGTATTATTAACATTAGCCATAGCTATTACAACCCATATATAATAATTAATATAATATTTTATTATTTCTTTTATATAAAATATACTTTTTCATCCTCACTGCAACCATCCCATTCCATGTAGAGCTTGTTGTCCTCCCACACAAATCTGACATCATTGACAATGGCCACGTCAGGAAGCTCACAATAAGTGACACCGTCATTGTCCTTGACATAATTGGCCTGCGCCATGATGTTTGACTCCGTCGGCACGATCATGTTGACGACATGAGTTATCTCATCCTGCTCGAAGGAACAGTCAGCAAGATCAATGCAGTTCTGAGATTCAGGATACATTTCGATTTCAGACATCTGCCGATAGACTCTGATGTATTCAACATCCTCATTTTCCGTTAAGTTAACGATTGATAACAGTCTTAGGTCATGACCTTCAACGGGATTGCACTCACCATCCTTGTCAATGTAGATTCTGGTGTTTGGAAGAATTTCCTTTGGCGCCGGCCTTTTCAGTTTCAGCCTGAAAACATCACCAAGAACAGCAACGGTGACAAGTATTAATCCGGATGTTTTTACCTGAACCTTGCCCAAAAGATATCCGAAAGCCAGTTCACCTTCCTTGGCTTTTCTGACTATCGTATGCTGCATTGTTGAGGATTCATCAAGCGTTACCATTTCACCGACTGCACATCTATTGGCTGAAATCCATGCCGTATGTTCATCATTGACATAGGTCCTTTCGCCTTCATCCAGAAGGCAGGCAACAACATCCATTTTCTCTGTGTGTTCAAGGCCTGTCGGATGTCCACGGCCATGAGCGACTGTTTCATCATAATCGATTATCATTAGAACACCCAATCCCAATCTCTGTTGATTATTTTATCCGGAATGTGAAGTCCCGTATCTTCCATGTTCTCGTCATTGGCATCCCACAGTAACGTGCCGCCTTTGTAGGCCTTTGGATATTCGTGACTTCCCTTGTATAATCGGATTCCAGTTTTTGATTTCTTTTCCGTTACTGTTATCTGCGGAATTGCATTAGCTCCAAGTATCGGTGATGGAAATATCAAAAGCCACTTCAGGTCAACGTAGTTGTATTCCTCGAATTCATCTGTCAAAAACCATTGGGGTGCAATTTCCACTTCATGGTAGCTATTGTCATAGATTTTGGTCGGATTGTTCCTGTCAAATCCTTCCAGATAATCTGAGTCACTGCTGAAACCTTTTGATATTCTTCCATGGAAATGGTATTGCTTATAATTGCCTTGACTATCCACATCAGAAGCATAGGCATCATTTGAATTAACCTGCACTAAAGTTTCCGTACCTTTAAACATCAGGTAGGATTTCTGGCCGTCCCAGTTGAGTGATGTGACTTTTCTGTCAATCTGATAAGTTGTGAGATTATAGTCCATCTGCATCATGCTTGTTCCGCCTGTTGATCCATGATATGTGGCATTGTCATTGGTGGTGATACAGCCGCCGATTCTTTTGAATCTCGCTACAGTGACACGATTGTTTGATAAACTGCTTCCTGAAGCTATTTTGGTAAATAGTGAGGTTGGAGAACTTCCATCGATGCTTGGAACGTATCTTGCCCTTAGGAATTTTCCGCCATCTGTTGAGTCATTGTTGATGCTTAATCCTGAGTAGCTCATGAAAAAGTCTGAGTATAAATCATGGTTTGCATCAAACATCAGCACCTCACCGCCTATTGTTAAAGTGCTTGAAAATACAGTTGACTTGTCATGGACTTCCAACAATAGCCTGGTTGATGCTGAGACTTTGGAAACGGGAATTCTTACAAGTATTGCTGCACTTTGAGATTCATAGCCGGGAAGGTAGAGTGCCTTGCATTCTGTTCTGTCCCATGTTTTGATCTTTAGGTTTTTCAGGTCATTTCTGAATAAAGCTGAATAGGAACTGTCATCCAGTGAATCCAAAAGGATATAATCATAGCTGGATGAATAGCTGCCGCTTCTTTGAGTGTAATTGTTAATTGTAACATTAATTTGTAATTCTTCCTGCAATGTCATATACAATAATTTATTATTTATTTTATATAAATAATATAATAAAAAAAGTAATAAAATTAAAAGGGGCAATGCAGGAATTGCAGAAAAAATAGTGAAAGGTCAAATAATATTATTTAACCCTTATAGTCTTTTTCACACTGTCTTTAAGATATGTAACCCTGTAAGTGTATTTCTTGCCTTTCTTGAGCTTTTTCAGGACATTCTTCTTGATTGTGAATGTTGCAACGCCCTTCTTGTTGGTTTTTGCTTTGTATTTTTTACCCTTGAACTTCAAGGTAATCTTCTTTCCTTTAAGGTACTTGCCGTTGACCTTCTTAAGAGTGACCCTGATTTTAAGTTTTTTGGCGGTCTTTTTGACCTTCATGTTTTTAGCTTTAACGATGCTTTTGACAGTGATCTTATTGGTTTTGGTAACTCCGCCATAGCTTGTGCTCACCTTATAGGTTCCAGGCTTGAGATTAACCCTGAATGAGGCATATCCTTTAGCGTCTGTAACTCCTGTGTAGGTCTTGCCGTTCACCTTGAAGGTGACCTTTTCTCCTGCACCGGTGATGTTTCCGTCAGCAGTGTATGCCCTCACCTTAAACAGCTTATTTTGTGTGTATGATTGTGTAAGGTCTTTATTTTCCATAATGCGGTCATAAACAAATATGGAGTTGATTGCATACTCGCCTGTAACCGGATTTATTGCCATTATAAGATAATAGCCCGGATTCAGGTTGATGTTCACCCTAGAAATACCGTTAGGCAATGTGGATGCAGTAAATGACTGATCACCGATAATGTATGTTACCAGAGCGTTTGAAAGCGCACGCCCCTTGGAGTCCAGGAATATCGCAAAGTACTGTGAAGATGTACCGAACTGCTTTACGACATCAATACCATTGACAGTTGACATTACAGTCACCGAAACGGTGGCGTTTGAAGAGATATACTTCTGTGAGCCGGCATATGAAACGGATATGGTATGGTTTCCGACATTATAATCGGCATCAACATAGACCTTACCCTCATCGTCTGTTGTGAGATTTATCCTGCCGTTTACTGTGATTACCTGATTTGCCAACGGATTAAGGTTGGAATCAGTCAATGTGACTTCCAATTTGGATGCATCACCATAGTACTTGGTCATGTTTTTGACCTTCAGGATTACGTCAAGATGTTCAGCGACCTTAAATTTGCCATCATACGTTGCAGGATTGTATGTAAAGTTACCTTCATACCTTGCCTGGAAATCATAGTCGCCGACTGCCATCCTTCCCACATACAGTGTTCCGGTACCGTTTCTGACATTGACAGTGTATGTCCTTGAGTTGATTGTGACTGTGACAGTGTCGGTCAAGCCCTCACCTGCAGCGGTTGTGAGCCTCACATTTACCGCAACCCTCTCGGAGGATATCACATCAGGTATCCTGACCACCAGCCTGGTTTTCACCTGTGAAATGTTGAAGTCATAGCTTGCACTTACCGGATTGTAATTGTTGTCCCCACGATACTCAGCCTTTATTGTATAAGAACCTGTACCTAAAGGTGAGATGTACCATAATGCAATGGCATCATCAATCTCCTTGTTTCTTGAAGTGTAATAGCCAGGCATGCTGAATGACACATAACCAGTTGCATTAGGACTCAGATAAGCGTAAATCAGAATGTTTTCGTCAAGAATAGGAGTGGTGACTATCCTCAATTCACAGTCAGCCTTGAAGACCCTGATGTATGTTGAACCGGCTGATGAGATATAGCGGGCGTCACCTCCATATGATGCGGTGACATTGTACGCTCCGGCATCAAGACCTGTGATGTTGATTTCACCGACACCGTTTTCAAGACTTAATGTCTTTGTGATCTTTCCGACAGTAACTGTGACATTTCCTGTTGCGTTTTCACTAACGGTTACTTTGACATGCAGTGCATTGCCATATATTATGTTGGAAGTTGATATTTTAACGTCAGTTCTCAAGTCCTTGATGTAGAATGTATCGTTCAGTGATTTCCCATTGTAGTTGCCGTCACCGCCGTAGATGATTTTAATCTCATGCCCCGCTCCTGAAATGTTTAAAACCTCAAGAACTGCAGTGCTGTTGATTACCTGTTTTGCCGTTTCATTTCCATCAAGAATGAATGTGACCTCACCTGTTGCATTAGGGGAGAGATGAACAGTGATGATTGCGTCCTCACCTGCAATCACATTGCTTATGTCAAAACTCAAAGCGGAGTCGGCCCTGCTGACGGTGAAGCTTGAGGATTTGGCAGCTGAGCTGAAATGCTCATTTGTATAGAATGCCCTTAAAGTGTAGCTTCCCGCATTCAATGAATCTGTAGTAAATATTGCCTCGCCGTCAGTGATATTTACAACAACAGACAATTTTCCGTCAATAGTGAAGTTGACACAACCTGTGACGTTCCTGTCAAAGACTGCCTTAAATGTAGTGTTTTCACCATAAACCACATCAGAAGCAGTCACATTGAAATCTATTCTTTTTACTGTGACATTGTTTGTTACTGTCTCATTCTTATATGATGCGCTTATGGAGTAGTTTCCAGGAGCCAGATTAAGATTGAAGAATGCATAACCGTTGTCGTTGGTTGTGACATTGTAATCATTTCCGTTGAAGCTTACTGTGACTGTCCTTAAAGGAAGCGGAACGCCATTTATTTCAATCAAACGGACTGAATAATTGAAATCATTGTGCTCGTATCCCTCAACATCTCCGCTCATCATTATGAACTCATCGGCAACACCAATGGTAGTGTTCCAGTCAGACTCTGCCCAGTATCCGTCTCCAGGATAGTAGACATATATGTAGTTGGTTCCCTTGTCAAATGCCACATGGAAGTTGGCCTCGCCGTTGTTAAGCGGCAGATGATATTTCTTGTAGTTGATGTAGACCTCAATTTCGCCTGTGCAGTTTCTTGCATTGGTCTTAACATTGATGTTACCTGTCAAGGTATTTTCATCATAATCCACCTTCACAGTAAGGCTTGAAGGGGTCTTGAGGACACTGAAGCTGCCTGTAGCGGTTGCAGGAGCGTACTTGTCGTCACCCCTATATGTCAGCTTAAGATTGTACTTTCCTGCCTGGAGGTTAGGTATTGTGATGTCTGTTGTTTTGTTTTCAAGGAATATCTCATAGTCGTTTCCGTTGATGTTCAATATCGCATAACCGGAAAAGCCGTCCGGGGAGATTGCAATTGAGATTGTCTGAGTCTGTCCCAATTTGATGTCCGGAGAGGTAATGTTGAATGCGGTCTCATACCTTTTGACCTTCAAAACCTCAGTGACGCTTCCCGCCTTGAAGTAAAGGTTTTCCATATAGTCCACAGTAACGTTGTACTCGCCCTCAGCGAAGTATCCCAAATCGATTGTGACCGGTCTTGAGGCGTAGAGATATATTATCTTGCGCTTGCCGTTGAATGAGATTGTTGCTGTCGAATCTGAGCCTTCAGGGGAGAGGGAAATTGTTGCCCTTCCCTGCTGGTCGAAGTAAACCTCAGGAATTGTCAGATTGATGGACACCATGCGCTTGCTTACTGTCACCTTTGAGGCATAGTATGACCTGAAGTAATTCTCAGAGCCGTTATACATCACCATGACGTCATAGGTTCCAGGAGTCAAGTCGTTTATATTGAAATTCCCGTGGCCGTTTACAAGAGTGATATTGTAGGTCCTCTCGCCTATGCTTATGAAGACAGGCGCATCATCGCCGACAACCTCAATCTCGAATTTCAAATCATCCATATATGTGATGTTTTTCTCAAATTCGACACTCATTATTGACTTCATCTTGCCCACATCGACATCAACGATTCTTGTGAAATCATAAAAAGTCACGTTGACCCTGTAAAGGCCCTTGGAGCTAGTGTCTGCATAGGTGTATGTGATGTCATCCCTGAAATCGAATGGTGTTTCATTTATCTTTAGTGCTGCACTTGGAATCAGTGCCGGATTGAAGCCTATGACTGATGCCCAATTGACTTTGATGTCAACGCTTTGATTTATTTCCAAAGGGGCATATTCAGGTGTGATGTTGAGAATCAGCCATGAGTGGATTTCATCCCTGATGTTGAATGATGATGTGGAATAGGGATCATCGTTTGAGCCCCACCAGTTGTTGTCTAAGTGAATGTCTCCGACGCTGTTTAGGTAGACATCCTTGTAGATTCCCTCAAAAGGCTTGTTGTCCAGAAACAGGTTATGTGTCAGGTTCAAATCACCGACACTGTATATTGTCGGTGAACCACGGCTCGGAACGGTATATAATCCTGTGTTGTTTCTGAAGATGTTGGAGTGACCGTTCAAGCGTCCGCTGTTATATACTGCACCGTAGACATACTGGAAGCTTGCCTTGGCGATTGTGTTGTTTTCAACGATTGAATTGATTAAGGTCAAGTCCCCTGCATTGTATATGGCAGAGCCTCTTGACTCACCTGCTGATTTTGAATTGGCTATTGTTGTGCCTGTGATTTCGGCGCTTCCATAGTTTGCAATGAATCCGCCGAATGAGAAATCGTCATTATCGGATTTTAGAAACTCAGAATCGGTGATAGACATTGTTCCGTTGTTGTAGATTGCACCACCATATGAGAAGAGCCCTGATGTGGAATGTGCGATGTTGGATATGAATCTGGAATCTGTAATGGTCAAATCGCCATTGTTTGATATTGCACCGCCGTAGGTATACTTGTTGTTGGTGCTGTAGGTTAACTGGTTATTTTCAAAGGCACAGTTATCAATCAACACCTGTGCGTTTCTTATTTCTACAGCTGAACCGTAGACAGGGTCGGGGTAGTTTATCGCATATGATTCTGGAGACTTGTAGGCGTTGATGAATCTGATGTTTTTGAATGTGACCTTGGCGTTTCCTGTGACTGTGAAGAGGTAATTTGTGTTTTCACCGTCAATTACTGTATCACTGGAACCTATGATATCAATTGACTTGTCTATTGTGATTCTGGTGTTTTTGGAGCCTGAATACACGCCGTCGCTCAAATGTATTTCGGTGCCGTTATCAGACATCTCAACCGCCTTTCCAATTGACTTTACCGGAACACCCTCAATGTTTGCATCGTCACCGTTTACTGTATCGACATCTATCACACTTGGATTGTCGGCAAGTAAAGTTTCGTTTTCGTTTGCGCTGACCGCTGAAAGCAAAATCAGACTTGCAAAAGCCAATATGATTATTACCAATATCTTATTGTTTAAGTTCACATTATTACCTCTAAAACAGAAATTCATCAATTATGTTTTAATATATGTAATTGGTAATTATATAAAAATATCGAAAAAAAGAAGTTTTTAATCCCAAAGGATTGGGATTAGTTTGAATTTGAATTTTTACGCCTATACCCGATTATCAAAAGAATCAATGTTGCGATAACATAGAATATTGAAGGTATAAACTCGTTTTTGTTAATGTCTTCGATTTCAAATGCCTTTTTGGCCACACTTGAAGATCCGCCGCTTGAAACGGCTTCACCGGCCAATGAATTCAGACCAGTATCTGACGGGGTTGCATCAGTGCTGTTGGACCTTGCATAGGAGCTTGCACCATTGACATTGTTGGTGTTCGCATTCGAGTCGCTTCCAGGAACGTTTGAGTTCTGGTTTCCGTTGAAAGACCTTTCACCGGTATTTTGAGAATTGCTCCTCTCCTGAGGATTGGTGCTTACCGGAAGCAGCTCCCCTTCGCTGTATGTTCCATGATGTTCACTTGAGCCCGGTATGAGCGGATTATAGGTGCGTCTCTCATTGCTTATCGGATTGATGGATCTTCCGTCAATCACATTGGAGACGTGACGATTATTAGTAGGGTTTGTGTAAGTGTACCTGCCGTTTTCCTCATTGACATTATTGTTGTAGATGTTTGCATAATAGTCAAACGCCCTTATGACCTGATTGTTCTGGAAGTTGACTCCATTGTGATTGGCAATGTTGCCGTATCCGAAACCGTCATAGCCGTTTTTTGCATTCTGGTTATATGAAACCAGGAGATTGTTTGAAACGGTTGAGTCATTAGAGCTCAACAGGTAAACGGACTTGAAACCGTCACTGAAAACGGTGTTGTTCTGGATTGAATACCTGTGCTCGCCGTCTGTTGACTGGCGATAGCTTACACCATATATGTTGTCGTCAGCGCCCACTGCACCTACACTGTGAACCTCTATAATATTGTTTTCAACGACTGAATTTGAATCCTGAGTCTCAACACCTGCAACCAGTGCCCATTCATGAGTTCCCGCAAGCCCTGTGACGTTTATGCGGTTGTATGTAATGGACAGTTCGGTTCCGCCGTAATAGTTCTGGGAATAAACCCCGATGTTCGGTCCGTTGGAGAATGAATACAGGCTGTTGCGTGTAATGTTGACTCCACTGATCGGACCTGAAATCTGAATCGGATAAGCGGTACCTGCAGACAATCTTCCGCCGGTGGTGATTATGCTTATGTCATTTCCCCGTACAGTCAGATTATTCAAATTATAGATATCGATACCGTATAAATAATTGTCAAGACCAGGATATGTGACAAAATCGCTCATCATTATATTGTTGTTTTCAATGAGGGAATTGTTACATTTGCTGATCAGCAAACCATCCAAAGTAGGGTGAGGGGAATCCTGACGGAAGTTCACCTCTGAAATGACAGTGTTGTTGATGAATTTTAGATAATTGCAGTTCTCAACACCAACGCTCAGGACAAAATCGGAATCGAGGGTTGTCCCGTGAGCGCCGTGGTTCACGTCCTTTAAAGGAAGTGATGTAACAATCGTGTTGTTCTCCATGACCGCATAATCATAGTTTATAACCTTGATTGCGCAGTTGTAGACGTTTCGATTGTTGTTGTGGCCTTCAAAGTTTATCCTTGAATTTGTGATTCTCAGGTTTCTTGAATGCTCGGCATTGCCGATACCGTAAAAGGCATATGCCTCACGGTTGAGCTCGGCAACATAATCGATGTCAAGATTGTCAAAAACCAGACCGTCACCGTCAAATATTATAGCCGCCCCATCATTATAGCTTAAATCAGAATCTAAATCAAACTTGAGATTGGCCAACGTTACATTATCTCCGGAAACGTCAAAGACAGTGTTTTTCAAAACAGCACCGTCACCCTTTATGGTGACATTGCTTGCCTTTATTGACAGTTTGGCCAGATTGTTGAAATCCCCTTCAAAGACAAAGATCTTGTCGTTGAATTCAGTTCCCAGGACGTTGTCCTTGAAATACTCGTCAATGTTGTACTCCTCGACGTAAATCGTATCATTGACAACCAGGTCCGGCTTGTCGGGAGCTGAAGGAATGGCTGGTGCTTCCAGAACGCTTGTATCATTATGCGTTTCCAAGATGTCACTGGCATTAGTA
The DNA here is from genome assembly GCF_003111625.1 of Methanobrevibacter thaueri. Classification (NCBI taxonomy): domain Archaea; kingdom Methanobacteriati; phylum Methanobacteriota; class Methanobacteria; order Methanobacteriales; family Methanobacteriaceae; genus Methanobrevibacter; species Methanobrevibacter thaueri. The sequence goes on from NZ_MZGS01000016.1 coordinate 198,779, forward strand.
TCGCTTGCATGAACAAAAGACAATGTAAACATTAACAAAATTAATCCGAAGATTAATTTATATCTGATTCCTATCACCTCCCAAATTAATAATTGAATAAGATTTAATTTCACATAAATCAATGAAAATTAAAAATCTATAAGATTAATTTTATATCTTTTAATATATATTACTTTTTGGAAAATCATATGGTTTATACAATCAAAAGGTTTTTTAAAGAGGCCTCGATACTATCCTAACCTTTCCATTGATCACCTTCCAGTCATATCTGTGGTAAAGGGATATGTTGTTCATTGCCCTAATGTATTCAAGCTTTAAAAACTCGGGATTGTCCTTGTAATAGCTTTCCCTGGTTTTGCTCTTTCCACGGCCGTGAAGCATGTCGACGCTGTCCATTGCCAAGAGATTGCCGTCAAGAGATCCCTGGCTCAAATATGTTGAGTTGAACTTCCTGAGCATGTGGGGACGGAGCCTTGCAAAGCCGCCGGCCTGACCGAATCCAAGATAGTCATTTAGAAGCTTGAACTTGTAGTTTACATGATTGAGATTATACTTCAAAAGGGGAGCGTCCAAATCAAAATCCTTCTCTTTGAGTTTGACTCTGGCAATCTCCTTGACGCATTCTGGGTTGAGGAAAGTGTAGTATGGCTTGTCGGTCTTTTGTCTTGTAAGGCTGCATGTGCAGACCGCATCATCCATCGCCGCAAGCCTCCTCAGGGCCTTCGGGAATGTGCCGGTTTTGTGGTATTCATAGGTTCCCCTGAAAAATAGGGAGTTTGTCATCGACTTGGCCTCTGCCCTTGATGAGCCTGATGAAATCATCACCAGAATCCAGAGCCTTAGTTGGTCGTCTGCAAACTCTAAAGCAAGCCTCAGCTCATCCTTGGTTGGAATGTCTTCAAAGGCTATGATGTCGTTTTTTGGAATGTTTTTTGTGTTCAGTGGCGGAATGAAGGGCAGGTAGACACGGTTGTAATGGTAGAAGGTCTTTATTTTTGAAACCGAATTGTTGATTGTGTTTGGCATGTGAGTCTTTGAGAGGAAATTCCGGTAAGAAACTATCCTGTCATAGATTTTTAGCCTGTTTTCTGGAATGCGGTTTTCCTGTTCCATGATTGCTTCTTTTAAAAGTTCGGACAGGCTCATGTCATGGAAGCTGCAGTATCCCTTAAAGACTGCACGGTATGACTTGACTGAACTTTCGCTGTGGCCAGCCTTTAGATGAAACTCGCTGATTAAATCCTCATCGTTTCTATACATATATAATACACCTCGCCAGCCAAATGAAAAATCCATATGAGAGATAGAGAGGCGAAAAATATCATTGGAAAAAAGAGTCGCTTTTGAATATATGTTTTAAATGAAATGTCGCTTCATTATTTTATGTTTAATTTTGAAGCATCTAATTTAATTGGTTGGGGAAATAATTATATTCAGTGATGATGTGAAAAGCAGGTTTCGATATTGTAGCATATATCGTGAAAAATAAAAAAGAGTAGGAATCATTAAATTCCTACTTGACCATTAAAGATTTCTTTATGCTGTCCTTTTGATAGGTTACAGTGTATGTGTATTTCTTGGCCTTCTTGAGTTTTTTAAGGATTGACTTGCTTAGCTTGAAAGTTGCAACTCCCTTCTTGTTTGTTTTCGCTTTCAAGGTCTTTTTGTTGATTTTAAGCTTTAGAGTCTTGCCTTTGAGGTACTTGTTGTTGACTTTTTTTAGGGTCACTTTTATTTTTGCAGTTTTAGCTGACTTTTTGACTTTCAGGTTTTTGGCTTGAAGGATGCTTTTAACTGTCACTGTGTTTTTGGTTGCTTTATTGTTGTATGTAGCCTTGATAGTGTACTTGCCCGGTTTTGCTGTGATTTTGAAAGTTGCAATACCGTTTTTATCTGTATTTATTTTATAGTTGGCACCGTTGAAGTTTATTATAATTGTTTTACCGGCCAATGGAGCATTGTTTTGTGTTAGCTTAACCTTATAGTAGGAATTGCTTGTGTATAAGACAGTTATGTCGCTTCCTTTAATGATTGTGTTAGGAACGACAGGTTCATCCGGAGTGACCGGAACACTTTTAGCCTTAACTGTGAAAGTTACAACCTTACTTGTTTTGTCGAATTTTAAATCACCTGGATAAGTCACATTGACAGTGTAAGTTCCGGCAGGCAAATCAGAAATTGCCTTAACGATAGTGCCGTTACCGGTTTCAAATGAATAAACAACACCATTTAATTTGAATGACACATTACCTGTTGTTTGATTGTTGATTTTAATGGTGATTATGACTTCCTCACCTTCACTAGCATTTGTGGCAGACACTTCCAAACCGGAATCATCTAAACTAAGATGACTTAAGGCAAACAGCTTGTTGTCTTCACTGGTAACATAGATGACTCCATCTTTATTGATGATTGGAGTTCCGGTGATTTTGGATTCCAAATCTGATTTCCATAAAACCTTGCCATTTGAATCGATGCAATAGAATAGATTGTCACAGCCAAATAATAGATTATTATTTCCATCGATTAAAATGCCTGAAGTGATTTTAGAATCAAATATCAAAGTTTCCTCACTGGTAAACAAATCATAACTATACAGACTGCCGTCACCATTAGTTGCATACAATAAATTCAATTCATTGTTGATGAGCAATTTATCACCAGCCCCTCCGGTGATTGGAATCTTACTGCCTGATTGTGACCCGTCAATGGTATATGCAATAATGGAATTGCCTAAAATGGTATAAACGATATTGCCGTCACCGATGACCGGACGAACATTTTTAAAGTTACCTGTTTTAATTGAATTTGACAAACCTGTTTTTGCATCAAAAATCATGAGATTGCCTTCACCTAAAACAACAAACATGTCACTATTTACTGTTGGAGCCGCAATAGGCTTGACATTACCCAAACTTATTTGAGTAGGATGACCACCATTTTCCCAAATCTTAAAAGGAGTGATGACCAGATTATAGCCCTGACCTTCAAACTGATACTCGCTAACGGTATAGATATTTGCATTGGCATCTATAACAGGCACGAATATACTGGATGCCTGATAGATATTTGAACTTCCATATTTCTCACCGGTTGTCTGGTTAACCAAATCCAAGTTATTCCTAATCAGGTATATTGTGTCTCCGGCTCTTGGTGAGATGATTACATCACGACCAATGGCCAAACCTGAAAAATTACCTATACGACCGTCAGAGTGATAAATCCATCTTAAACTGCCTTCACCATCATAAGAATAGATACCGTTAACCGTAGCCAAATAAAGATTGCCTTCACTGTCAACCACAATATTTGCAATGACAGTGCTGTTGATTTGATCTGTCCAAGCGACAAAACCAGTAGACGAACTGACATGATCAGTTTTTTGACTGTTTTGGGTATCAACACCATCATTCATCCACTGAGGAGACGGATACTCGAAAACGGTAAATGAAGTGGAATTTTCAACAGTGAAATAATTATTTCCCTCAAATACTGCAGTTATTGTGTAATTTCCAACTTCCAAATCAGGAATGGTGTAGGATACCTCACCGGACATCGGAATGGACAATACAACACCATCAATTGTGAAATTACCCTGTGTCCTTAAGGGAACCTTAATCATGATAACTGCATCATGGCCAATGTAGATGTCTTCAGAAGATATATCGAAAGTGAAATTATTCTTGAATATGGTCATGTTAGTGGTGATTGTCCTGTTGAAGTATGTATCATCTCCACTGTAGAATATTGTAACTTCCCTATTTATTCCTGCATCGGCACCATAAAGATAAATCCTTGAGTGGCCATTTATGACTTCAGATGAATTGGTAATGTCATCGATACTGGCTGTAACATAACCATTTGCACCGTCATTTACTCTTACATCAATAATTGCCGCTTCACCATAATTGCTGTCAGCAATTGAAGCTGTAATAGTCGGATTTATATTGTCCACTTCAAGGAAATAGGAACATTGGCTAGGAAGATTCCTATTATCGCCCATATAATATGCAGTAATCAGATAATCACCACGGCCAACGTTTTTAAAGATATACTTGGCTTCTACATTTTTCAATGTTAATATTTCCCCTACAATATCATTGATTGTCAGGTTGACATAACCTGTTGTTCCGCGTGATGTGGTGACTGTTATTTCTATATCCTCGCCAACATTAACGCTGCCGATACTGATTTGAGTTGCTGAATCATATTTTGCGACATTGACACTGGATTCGATTATTTGAGAGAGATATTTCCCATTGCCGTTATAGTTAACAGTGATATTGTAATCGCCAGCTTCCAAATATCTGAAAGTGAATGTGACACCATTTGTCAATGGTTTGGTAGTGGTTTCACTTCCGACAGTAACGGAAATGTCACCACCAATGTCTTTTGGTGCGCTAACCTTGATTATCAAATCATCATTATACCTAATATCGGAAAATTTAATAGATAAATTTGGAGAGGATTTTAAAAACCTGAACGGCAAATCAATCAAAACATTATTGTAACTTGCAGTCAAAACACTATCCTCCAAACCTAATTGAGTGTAAACGATTTTATCAGTATAATCGATTGTATTTTTATTTACCGAAGCATTTAAAGCATTAGTTAGTAAATTAAATTTGATTAAATCATTATATTTATTTACTTTGTTGTTTTCAAATAGATATATACCAAATTGCACAACACATGACTGACCAATTTCCAAAGCATTTTTACCAGTTGTAACATTTAAAATCAACCAATTATTAATATTTAAATCAGCAGGTTTAGAAATATTGTTTAAAGTATTTCCCCACCAGTTATAATCCAAATCAACACTATCCAAGTTATTATCAATTATTTGAGTGTTATTTAGCAAAATGGAATTTTTAATAGTTGTAAAACCGTTATTGTAGATTATCAAGTTATTGTTTGTGAAAATGGATTTAGTAATATTTACTTTATCAGCATCAATAAGCTTTGATGCAGCATTATTGTTAAAAATACATTTATCCACAATTAGATTGCCATTGACTTGTCTGATAAATGATTCACATATTATAGAATCTATTTTGATTTTTTTTAGAGTGAAATTTTCTGCATTAATCATGAATGATGTGGAATTAGTTAAAGTTGCATTTCCTTCACCTTTAATAAGCAAGTCATAATCAATTTGTAAATTTTCCTCGCTATAATTTCCATCCATAACTAGTATGCTCTGACAACCGTTTGCAAGTTCCAAAGCCCTTTTAATAGTATTTACAGGAGTATCTCTTGAAATACCATTATTGCTGTCATTACCATTGCTTTTTGAAACAAAGATATACTCCCGAGTACTAACTAGATATACGGAATTGGATTTCTGATTAGAGATGGTTGGAATTACATAAACCTCACAGGTATCCAACTCATCAAAATCAATGGTGAAAATCCTTGAATCAACGGTTTTAACATATTCATTATTAATATAAACCTCATAACTTGTCTTATCTAAAATATCAACATCATAATAACTTGGATTAGATAAAGTGCATGACACTTCTAATGTGGCCTGATCTTTACCATCATTGATTTTTGTTAATGTTAAAGATGAGAATGGAATAGAATTTCCATAAAAATAATTATTCTCTATGTTTGCAGTTGAACCTGAAACACGAACAATTAATGTATTTCCATTACGTGTATGATTAATGAATGAATTATTAGTTATAATAACAGTAGGAGAGCCATATTCTCCTGCTGCAATAGCACATATGGCAGTACCAATAGATGCTGAATTAGCAATGAAAATAGTATCATGAACTTCAAGAGACCCCTCATCCATAAAAGAAATAGCACCACCACGACCAGTACCGGTAGTGGACAAACTATCTAAACCCCAACAATTGTTAGCATTATTTTCAAATAAACATTTTTCAATATAAATATGAGGATTTGATTGATAAGCACAAGCACCTATAGCTCCACCACCATTATTAGTAGTACAATTGTTACCTATAAAAACAGTATTGTAGATTTGTAAGTAACTGTAAGTGTATAATGCTCCACCGTTCCATCCTGCAACATTATAAGTGAAATTAGAATCATAAATAGTAGTATTCCCACCATTATGAGTATGTATTGCTCCTGCCCACCAATAAGCACGATTTCGATAGAAAGTAGAATTATAAACTTCCAAAATACCGCAGTTATTTATACAACCTGGTTCTGTTGTTGCATAATTTCCTTCAAAATAACAATCTGTGACAATCATTTTAACCCTTTTAAGATTATCTGGATCATAAACACTAACACAACCATAACCTGTAGTACAATTAATAAAAGAACAATTTTCCAAAGTTGCAGTGCCTTGTCTGAGGTAAACTATTGATGCATGACCAAAATCAACATTTATATTCAAAAAATTACAATTCTTAATTATACTATTATATTTACCTCCCATCTGAATAAACAAACCATCAGGACTACTTAACGTATTAATCCATTTAAAAGTAATATTTTCTAAATAGACACTGGATTTATATCCATTTGGCACTACAATGGCCGTGTAACGAATTGTAGATGGGTTGGGAGATTTGTCTCCAATATATGATCCATTTCCTCCAATGATTCTCACATTATTATAAACTTTAATTTGATAATTAGAGTCACTTGTTTTTGTTGGGTAGAAATTAGTATTGTCCTTTAATTTTAAGGTATAGTCTTTATCTTTAAGTGAACAATAATATTGTAATTCATCCCAATTACTTACCTCAATTACATCTGATTCACTATCTTGAAGAACTTCATGCGAAGAATCTGTAATTATTTTCTCCTGACTTAAAACATCATTTGAAATTATTGGAGTATCATCTGATACAGTATTGTTTACATTATCAATATCTTCAGCTGATACAGTGCTAATTCCAACAATTAGCAGCAATAATCCAATAATAACTAATGATTTTATTCTGAAATTCATTATTTTCACATCCTTATAATAGAAAATTTAAAGTCATATTCTATTTTTTCACGGTTATTTTTTTGGTTGCGATATCTTTTAAGTAATTAACTTTATATGAGTATTTTTTACCTGTTTTTAGTTTTTTAATAATTTTTTTATTAATTTTAAAAGTAGCAACACCTTTTTTATTAGTTTTTGCAGTATATTTTTTGCCTTTGAATGTTAAGGTAATTTTTTTACCTTTTAGGTATTTGCCATTGACTTTTTTCAGTGATACTTTAATTTTAAGTGTTTTTGCTGATTTTTTAACTTTCAAGTTTTTAGAATTAATTATGCTGTTTACTTTAACTTTATTTGTTATTTTCACTCCCCGATATTCACAGGTTACTGTGTATTTATTGGATTTAGGTGATAAATCGATTTTAACGCTAGCATATCCATTATTGTCTGTTACTGCAGTTATCTGTTTACCATTTATTGTGAATGTAACCGTTTTTCCAATCACCGGATTGCCACTGGCAGTAACATAAACCCTATACTTAAAACCACTTGTATAAAGCATGTTAACATCATTTGCTTTCAATTCAGGTTTGGGAACTGAAAACATTACATCAGCACTGATAGGATTATATCTATCATTCCCAGAATAAGTTACTGTGGCTTTATAATTGTCTGGAATTAGATTGTTTATTTTTAAAGTAGCAAATCCGCCAATTAATCCTATTGTATGTTGTTTATTGTTGATTTTGACAGTTATGTTTCCTGTTGCATTGATTGGTAGGTTAATTGTGAAAAGTGGTGTAGTATGATTAGTTACACTTATTTTCATTTCATTTGACGAGATATTCCATTTTAAAACTGTTACATTAATAATTTTAGATGAAGAGTGATAGTTATTGTCTCCAGAGTAAGTTATGTTGATTTTGTTTACTCCAGAACGAGTACTTGAGAGATTAATTACATTTAATGTATCAGTTATATTAATCTGATAGTTTTCTTCATTGATTTTTATTAAAATTTTTCCAGTACTATTTTGAGACAGATTAATTTTGATTGTGAAATTCTCTTCAATTTTAACAGTACTTGAAGTGATATTAATATCCATTGAAGGTATGAGCTTAGCTACATCGACTGTTATTTTTCTGGTTTGGGCATCCCACCAATTATCACCAGAATACTTAATGTATACTGTATTTAATCCCCCGATAAGTAAATTGGATATGTCAACAATATTTGAAGCATTCACTTCATTTATTGTCTTATTTTTATCGTTGACAGAAATGGTAATATTTCCAGTGGCATTGTTTGGCAGAGTTATGTTAATGTTGATTTTTTCAAAAACACAAGGATTTGCTGGTGTTGTGATATTCATTTTAGGATTGATTCTGTTTACTGTTATTTTATCAAATTTGGTTTGATTGATGTATTTTTTATTACCTGAATAGAATATTTTAATGTCGTTGTTTCCACCAGTAAGTAAATCTAAAATATCAATATTTATATTTCCTCCAAAGCATTCTTGAGTTTTGTTTTTATCTCCAACAAAAACAGTAATATTTCCGGTTTCATCATTTTCTAATAAAATAGTGATTATGATATTTTTATCATCTACATTTGCATCTGCAGGAGTCTGAATAATTAATTCTTTATCAAGTTGAGATATCACCCATTCAACAGTATTCTGACCATATACATGAGTTATATTATCTATTAATTTTACATCGACTGAGTATACTCCTGCAAGTAATTCATCAGGAACTGTAAAATTAAATGAAGTATAATTATTTACTTGATATTCATAAGTTTTATTGTTTACAGAAATATATACTACACCTTGACTGGATTTTGGTAGAATTATAGTGATGTTTTGATTATCCCCATAAATAATATGCTCTGTAATAATTTGAATATCATTTTTAAAATCTAAAAAAATATCTTCAGAATCCAATGTAACTTCAATGTGATTATCCTTAGATTCACTTTTATAAATTACTTTGAATGCACCATTTACTAATGTAGTGTTTTTAGGTAAGTTACCAGTTTTAGATGAAAACTTAACAGTCAAAGGATACAATTTTTCAATTCCATAAGTAGTGCCGTCATCCCATGTTAATTTACCTTCTATTTCAAATGTATTATTTCCAAGGTAGTTTTCCCATGATGAAAATATTGCATGTTTATTTACTGACCATAATTGTTTTTTGAGATATACACCATTGTCATCAACAGGAGTATATGAAATATAATTTGAATAAACATTTTGACCCAGCCATACATTATTAAATGTAATATTACTATGAATACTGTAATGTTGAGAATTTCCTAAATATAATCCAGATGAAATTGTACAATAATTAAACTCCATTTCAATAATATCCCAAGAGAATATAAAACCTAAACTATTATAACTGCCTAAAAAATTACAATAGTTAAATTTTCTATTAAATAGAGTTGAAAACATGTATGGAGATTCTCTAAAATTTATAAATGAACAATTATTAAATATTCCTAGATTAGATCCTCCCATAAATACATAAAAATGTCTATCCATATTTGAAACACTGCAATTTGATCCATCAAAAATAATATTATTAAAAGTAAAATTAGCTAAAGATGATGCTAAACCAAAAGACGCATAACATCCTGGTGAATTTCTTAAATTTTTAATAATTACTTCTCCTATTCCATTAATAATTAAATTACTTGTGTTAAATTTTAAATCTGAGTTTAAATAATATATTCCATTACAGACATTTATTTCTACTTTTTCTTCTCCACTTAAATTATTGCATGCAAGTTCAAATGATTCAAATGGATTTTCTAGTGTCCCATTTCCACCATCACATGTTTTATTTTCCCCAACATAAATTACTCGAGAATCATTATCTCCAGATAACAATTCTTGATTTTCTGTGTTTTCGAACCCTACATCATCAGTAATTTCAGTCATACCAATTTGTGTTATCATGTCATTTAAGGTTTCATTGTCTGCTGCTGAAACAACAGCGACCGAAAGTATACTTGAAATCACTAAAACTAGAATGAATAATTTTTTAATATCCATGATTCTGATTTCCCTCCTTTTTTGATTTTGAGTGATTATAAAAATAATTATTATGATAAACGGAAAAAAAATAAAAGAAAAAATAGAGAAAAAATGTTTTAATTTCCTCTATTTTTTAATGGTTATTTTTACTTTTTTGGTTGCTGCTTTGTAGTTTGCATTGCCTTTGAATTTTATTGTTGCAGTGTATTTTCCTTTTTTGGTCAGTTTTTTGATTTTAAAGGTTGCTTTACCTTTAGCATTGGTTTTTGCCTTATAGGTTTTTTTACCAATTTTAATGGTAACTTGTACCTTTTTAACTGCTTTGCCCGCTTTGGTTTTTAAAGTTATTGTGTATTTTTTAACTTTAGTTTTAGTTTTGAAAGTTTTCTTTTTAGCGACTATTTTAGTTGCTTGTTTTACTTTTTTATTTGAAGCAGGTGTTTTTGCTGGTTCTTTAACTGTTACTGTCGAATTTTGTGAGAAACCAGCATAATTATCATCACCAGAATATGATATAACTACATCATGTTTACCTGCAGACAATTCAGGGATTGTTATAGTGGCACTACCATTAGTAAGGTTAACAACACTGATAATTTCATCATCAACTGTTAGGGTAATGTTACCTGTTGCATTTTCTGGTAATTTGATAGTGGTTGTGGTTGCTTTTCCAGCAGTTATCTCAGGAATAGTAATCTCAGTTTTAATATCCTCTTTTACAACAACTGTAGCAGTAGTACTAGAACCATTATATAATTCATCACCAGCATAGCTAATAGTTGCAACATAAGTATTTGGATCTAAAGTAGAAATATCAATACTTACTTTACCATCAGTACTGGTATTTAGATTTTCATTAATTTTACCAACAACAATGTTAATTGTTTTATTAGCTAAAGGATTACCATTATCATCAGTTAAAGTAACAACCAAATCTTTAGCAACTTTATAATCAGTAGTTACATTAGTTGCAGTGAGTTTAGTTGATTTAAGAGATGCATTAACATTCTCAATAATACTATTTGATTCATATTGTACATTGTCATTATAAGTGATGTTTATTACATTGTTTCCAGCTACAAAACCACCTATAGTTAATGTTGTTGTATTTCCACTTACAGGTGCAGTAAACTTTTTAGTATTTACATGAACTATTATTGTTCCGTTTGCATCATCAGGTAATGTAATTGTTAAAGTCTTTTCATCACCAACAAATACATCTCCAATTGAACTAACTTTAAAAGTATAATCTTTTAGACCATTAATAGTAATTTTAGTAATGTTAAATCCAAAATCATTTTCTTCTACAGAATAATAATATGAATCAACCATTTTTTCAGCATGATGACTTTTATCTTTTACAAAAGTTACAACAACATCATGAGTTCCTTTAGATAGTTTTTCTTCAATAGGGATTATTGTAACATTTTTGTCATCCAAATAATCAGAATAAGTTTTATCATTAACTGTTACATAAACTGTACCTTTAACATTATTAGGAAAAGATACGGTAATATTCTGATTGCCTCCATAATCAATAGTTGGAGAATCTGAGCTAAAATCAACATTACTGGTTAATTTGATTATTTGTTGATCTAACATGACTGTAATTTCATGATTAGGATTTTCAGAAGTGTAGTTAACTTTAAAAGTACCATTTTCTAAAATAACTGTTTTAGGAATTTCTCCATTATCTGCAGATAAATAAACAAGCATTGGACCTAATTTATCAATATTGTCATTAGTTTTATCATCCCACATTAATTTTCCAATGATTTCATATTTATTATCCCCTAAATAATTTTCAGAAATGTCTAAAATTGCATATCTATTAAATGTAACAAACTTATTACCAGAATAACCTCCACTAACAAAATAATGAGGAGAATTCCATTGATAGTCATAAAAAGCACTTGTTTCCATATAATTATCGCCCAACCAACAGCTATCAAATAGTACTTCTGGACGATATACAGTCATGAATCCCATCGAAGGTGATTCAAAACCGAAATCAGCAAATTTTGCTGAAAAAACACAATAATTAAATGTTAGATTCCAAAATGAGTTCATATCATCAATACAACGAACTATACTGGAGAATGTTCCATTTTTAGAACTTATAAACTTACAATTATTAAATTGATAATTTACTGAACTAAATGGAATTGTGCCCCCACCATCATATGGTAAGAGATTTGATTCATCATAATCTGCAAAAGTACAATTGTTTAGTATTATTTCTGCTGAACCCCCAAATTCGTTTAGAACAAAAGGTGTAAGTCCTATGAGATACATATCATTATAATTTAACCCGGATGCATTAAAAATAACATTAGTCATTGAAAATTTATTGGAAGAAGCAAATGCTTGCATCTTATCACGATACATATGTTTTATCACTACAGAATTACCCAATCCCACAATGTTTAAATCAGAAGTATTAAATTTTAATGTATCTCCCAAGAAATATGTTCCATCATAAATATTTACAGTTACTTTAGATTTTTCTCCACCATCATTTGCATTTTCACATGCTAAATCTAATGTTGCAAAAGGATCATCTTCAGTCCCCTTTCCATTAAAAGTGGAATTAATTCCAACATAAATAGTAACCTCTTCCGAAGAAGTAGTTTGGATATCTGAAGAGATTTCAAGAGATTCTTTATGATTTTCATTATCGTCAACACTTATTTCATCATTTAAAATAGTTTGGATACTATCTGAATCATCATCAAGAGCAAGATCGGTGGAATTTGAATCAAAAGCTGAAACAACACTAAATGAACTGAATATTAAAATAAAAATCAATAATAAGAGTAATTTTTTAAAATCCATATTTTCACCTTTATGAAATTAACTATTATTGCCTTTATTATTACCAGTTCCTGTCATGTATACTGCATTATTCCCATGGGACTGTTTTGCAGTTAAAACATTATAACTAACATTACTGTTAGTGACATTATTTAAATAAACTGCAAAAGGACTGTGAGGTGCTCTGACAGTATTATTGGTTATATTGAATTTATGGTCGCCACTTGTAGGTTGACAGTAACTTATTCCAAATATATAATAACCATTATAAGGTCCTGCAACATTTGTTACATCAATTGTGTTACCAGTTACAGTTGCATAACTATCTTGTAATTCCATACCCGATACTAAAGCCCAATTATTGAAACCTGCTCTACCAGTAACATTAATTTTATTATTTTTAACAGTAATGCTAGTTTGACCTTGACTGTTTTGAGAATAAATACCTAAATTAGGACCATTATTAATAGTTGTAATATTATTATTTGAAATCATCACTCCAGTATGTGGACCAGTCAATTGTATACCATAAGCTGCACCAGTACCATTTACAGTAAGGTTACCGCTTTTACTTTTCAAATCAATATTGTTATTATCAATTAATACATTATTACATCTGTAAATATCAACAGCATACAAGAAATTTGCTTCTTCCACACTAGAAACATTATCTCTTACATAAATTTTATTTCCAGTTACATTACTATTATCTGATTTAACAATGATTAATGCACTTAAAGTAGGATAATCACCAGTACGAAGATTAGCTGTTGCATTTAAATTGTTATTTGCAAAGTTGAAACTGTCACAACTTTCCACTGCAACTCCTGCAACCATATCAAAATCAATAGTTGGGAATTTTGTTTCATAATCAGTATAATTCACATCTTTTAAAGGCACAGAAACTATAATTGTATTTCCAACCATATTATTTTTTGATCCACCTTTAACTTTTACAGCATAGTTGTAGTTTGAAGGGTTTGCAAATGTATCTAAATAATAAATTGTATTGTTTGTGATTTCTGCATAATTTGCATTCAATAACGCCATTGCATAGAAATCCTTGTTTTCAGGTGCAGTAACATTAATTGTTACATCACTTACATTAATATGACTTGATGAAACTGTTAAAACTGAACCTGTTGTAACATTAGGATTAGTAATGAATGTTCCACCTTTAAATACAATATTTGAAGTTACAAAATCAAAACCAATATTATTAAATATAGCGTTTGTTGCATCGATTTCAATATTGCTGTTTATCTTGAAGTTTCCGAAAGTTTTATTACTAAAGTTTCCAACAAAGGTTAAATCATGATTTGTAAACATGTACCCTGTTGAAGTATCAAAACAAGCACTGTAATTTCCATCTGTAATGATTACGGAATTAGTACTTTGCCTTAAATTACCTTCATCGACGTAATTATCAGCTGAATCATCAATCACCTCATCAGCAACTTCTTCAACTGTATCATCGATTGCTACATCATCAACAACATCAGTAACTTCATCTATTGCAATGTCATCACTAACGTCATTGACACTGTCTATGTCAGTTGCACTTACTGCACTTACGCAGCAAACAAGCATAACCAACATACTTATAATCAATAATTTATTAACTTTTCCCATTTTAACAGCTCACTGTTTACCAATATCTTTTTACAAAAATTTTTTAAAAATTTGTAAAAATTATCGGTTTTTTACAAAAACGAGTCCCATTCATTCGCCAAATTCTGAGAGATTGTATTAATCTCTCAGATTTTGAAGCTTAATGTGAACCCTTTTGATTAATCCTTAAGCTAATTAATATAAACTTGAACTAACTTAAAGATTATGTTAGTACAGACAAGTTTAATATCCATACATATAATATTATATGTGTCTTATTAATATATACTTTCTCATTAATCAATTGTATTTGAATTTAGTAAATTTGTCCAATCGTGATTTTCAAGCGAATTTTCCTAAAACTGAAAATCAGCAATACTTAAAACGGATTTCAAAAAGAGACAAGTTAAAATAAAATGCATTCAGATATTCTAGAAAAGAATTATTGTCACCATCCAACTCAAATGCCTGAGTGAAAAATCAACTACACTGGTGTTGGTACCAGCTGCAAAAAATCACCATATGATCCGCCATTTGACACCACTCAAATAGTGCCATTTTAATCAACCGATCTAAAATCAAATAAAAAGCTTTGATTTACTAATTATTAAAGCATAGCTTCTGATTTACCAACATTCCAATTTTTAAAGCCCCATTTTAAAATCAGCCAAAAATCATCACAAAAAAATAAGCGCCATCAAATGTTTACAACCTATAAAATCAAAAACGGTAAAACCTAAAATGTTAAAAACAAAAAACAAAAAACGAACAATCGAGATATAACCAAAATACAAGTTCTCAAAACTGATTAAGGAATTTAAGAAAACAATCAACTATTAAATGAAGGCCATATCATCTGAGAGATTAATACAATCCCTCAGATGCAGCTTTTCTCAATCGAGTGATTGAATGAAGATTTTTTTCGGAAAAATTATAATGAAGTGGAAATATTATAACTTTATCCAACAATTTTGAAATTAAATAAGATCTGTAAAATAACACATATCTTACAATTCTACTTTTTTGCCCTTTTAGTATAAATAGCTACCCTTATTTTAAAAGTGGGGATTGCCATGAGAAAAATTGACTGACATTTTCAAACATTGATAAAACCAAAAGAGCTTTGTGCATGGCCACCAGCATCTGGAGGCACATCAAGTTTTCGTTTAAGAATTTCATACCCCCTGCGTCTTGATCAGGATACTTCTTGTCATAGAGCATCATGCCTTTTATAAACTGGAGAATAGCAATCCGGTGACACTTGAAATTCTTTAAGGAGTTTAGGTTTTAGTGGTTGATATTTAAGATACCGGCATTGATAATTATATATGCAAAAAATTACTTTTCAACTGCTCTCTCTAATCTTTTATATACATTATAAACCTACTTATTATTATATCAATTAGACGCAGGAGCTTGAATATGAATAATGAAATTGTAAAAACATTATTGTATACCAGTGAGGATGGAGCAGTAGCCATAAATGTAATTATTGATTCTGAAAATGACACAATGTGGACTACACAAAAAACCATGGCAGAATTGTTCGGTAAAAATATCAAAACCATAAGCAAACATTTAACTAATATTTTTGAGTCCGAAGAGTTGGTAAAATCAGAAGTTACCTTCAATCCGAACGATTCCACTAATAGTGGAATCGTTATTATAAATCCCGATGCGAAGACACAGCCAATATTATACAACCTTGATGCCATAATCTCAGTCGGCTATCGTGTAAACAGCAAACAGGCAACACACTTTCGCAGATGGGCGACAGGCGTGCTTAAGGAGTATATTGTAAAAGGTTTTGCACTGGATGACGAGTTATTAAAAAAAGGCACAAGATTCGGGAAAGATTACTTTGACCACTTGCTTTCAAGAATCCGTGAAATACGTGCTTCAGAGAGAAGATTCAATCAAAAAATCACTGATTTGTATGCGACAAGCGCCGATTACAATCTGGATGCCGATGAAACAAAAGACTTCTTTGCCACAGTGCAGAACATGCTCCTATTTGCCATAACCGGCCAGACCGCCGCTGAAATCATAAAATCCCGAAGCAATAAAAACAAGCTTAACATGGGCCTGACAACATGGGAAGATGCACCTCATGGAAAAATCCTGCAGGCAGATGTGGTAATATCAAAAAACTACTTAAACGAAATGGAACTGGATTCATTAAATACTCTGGTTGACGGTTTTTTAACATTGGCAGAAACAAGGGCAAATTCCCAAAAACCAACATTCATGAAAGACTGGAAAACATTGCTTTACGGATATCTTGAATTAAGCCAACTGCCACTACTTGAAGGAAAAGGTAAAGTTTCAGCTGTTGAAGCCAAAGTCCATGCGATTAATGAGTATAAGGAATTTAGAATAGATCAGGATAGAAATTATGAATCTGATTTTGATAACCTGATTAAGTCCATTAAACGACTGGAAGGTAAAAAATAATACATATCTGGAGAATACTCCTCCCCAGATACTTTTGAAATTCTTTAATGAGTTAGGTTTTAGTGGGCACGACTTATATGTAATTTCTGGAAAATTGAGAGATATTTATAAAATATGCTCTTTAAAGACATGATTATGCATAATTATTTAAATGAGCATCTAACAAAAATGAGATTATAGACTAAGCATTTTAAGAGGTGATTTCATGGCAAGACCAATCGCTAAAACTCCAATCTTTGAAGGTAAAGATGCAGTTGCTGTTTTAAAAGAAATGAAAGAAACACCCACAAAGGAAGATGAAGAGTTTTCAAAAGAAATCAGAAATCAGAGAATTGTTTTATTCTCAAGATAATATTTTTTTTCTAAACTCAATGAAAAAATCCTTTTAATCATGAACTGAATCTTGATTGTTTTTCCTGCCAATCTAAATGAAACGATTTTTTTATCAAAAATCCCGGCAATTGGGAAAAATCAGTCAATATGCCTGATTTTATCAATTGAGTATTTTTTTCTAATTTTTCAATGAAATATTTAAATGAATTATTCCTTTTGGTTGCCAAATCAAAATCAAATGATTTAGAAATTTCTTTCATTAAATCAATGCGAGAGTCAATACGACTATATATAAACATATCATTATATAATGAATTCACTGGAAAATCTTTTTTAAATGCTCATAGACAGCCCAGCTAAAAAATAACTGATTGCATGATGTGAAACTAAATTTTTCAAATGATTGTTAATTAAAATTTCTCAATGTCACTATTATGAATCCAATCACAGTACTTTTCAATAGCTACACTAACAATGACATCAATAATATGTATGTTACAACATACAAAATCCAACTATCCTAACATGAAAAAGGCCTATAAACTGTAATATATAAGCCCATCGAGTTGACTGTGGAAAATTAATTATGAACGGCAGAAGCCATCAATATGACTACTTTTGAAAAATATTTGATTCCCCACAATACCAAAGTAGAAACTAATCATAAGTAGGCATTAATGCAAAAAAACAATTTATAATATTCTATATCAAGTTATCTTCATTCTTTGAGTCCGCATGACCCCGTATAATCACAGGGACACTCGAATATAAGACAACAGCCATGATAAAACCATTTACAAAACATATTATTCATTCCTCTAATCTAATTTATTACATTAATACTTAATAATATTACTGATTTGTTCCTAATCAGCATTCATGAAAAATAAGCTGTCCATCTCTGAGGGACTGTTGCGACGAATGAAATGAGTCGCAATGGATATAGGAAGAAATAATTAATATTGTCAGATTTTAAGAACCGACCGTTTACCGGTCGGTTCGAGGGTTAAGTTTTGTTAATTTCAAGGGAAAGCAAAAACACTTCCCCTCAAATATAAACAACGAGCAAATAAATGAAAGTATAGCTCCAGTGCAAAAGACACCTTCACAGCTATATTTTGGTTCTGTTAAATCCCATATCCTTCAATATCCTATTGTATTCCTCACGGGTTGTAAATGAAGGAGCGTTTTCATCTCCGGCAGATCCGGTTTCACCAATATCGCTTGAGTTTTGAGGGTTGCGTCCGCCCGGAGTTGAAATGTCATTGGTGGCTTCAATTTTTATTCTTCTCTCGGCCAGCTTCTCCATAAGCTCCATGTCAACGTCCCCAGTGAGTAGCTTATCTATAATCTCCTTGTCCTGTGCGTTTTCATTATAGTTGAAATTATATTTTGCTTCGTACTCCTTTATTTTCCTTTCGTTTTCATGTTTTCTAAGTTCAGACAGCTCCTTTAGGATATCCTCCTTATTGTTTATGAATTCCTTGTTTTCCTCTATGGATTTTTTTATCTTGTCATACTTTTTGGATTCCTTTTTTAAGGTGGTTATCTCATCCTGCAGCTTTCCGATTTCCGCATCCTTTCCCTTGAGTTTTTCAAGCAAAAGATTGGTTGTCACATTTGCGTCCTGGTTTTCAACTTCAGGAGGCTCAGGATTTGCGGTTTCACCGGCCTCTCCAGTCTCACCAGTTATTTCAGAATTCAGCAAAGTCATTTTTCTTGGGTTTTTGGTTACGCCAACATCTATTAAGCTCATAGTATCAATTCCAAATGAATCTCCGTTATCTTTCAGTAAAACATCAACTTTAGGTGACAGGCCTTTGCCCTTCATGTCAAGCTCATCCGGAAGGTCAATGAACAGCTTTCCCTTATCCTCTTCAAACACGATATTGTTTCCAATGCCTATGTAGACCTTGTCGTGCTCTGAGGTTAAAGGGATTCCTCCACGGTAGTTTTCAGCAATCTGTCTTAAATCATCACTTGTCCATTTGACAGGTTTGTTGAGACGCCTGTCCAGATCCGAATAGTCATACAGTCCGACTTCAAAAAGTTCATGTTTCATGTTATCACATTTTATTATAATATTTATTATATAATTTATTACTTATTTTATATTAACTTTTATTATATTTTTTGTGTGATAGTAGAGGAAAATGAGTCTGTAAAATTTTATAGGCTTTTTTAAAATTTAATTTTTTACACTTGAAGTTTCACTTCGATGAAAATTCATTCTAATTTTTCTTTAATTTTAATATAAATTGTTAAAAAATAGTAAATTACTTAAATAAGTGAGGACAAATAATAATTTATGACCAAACAAATCGTATCTGCCCTCAATAGTAATATAGACTTTATACAACTTAAACTTTACGATTTTTCTGATGAAAAAATTGATCAAGAAAAAATCATTTCAGAAAGACTAAATAAAAGTCCTAAAATTGAAAATACAAATCAAAAGCTATTTTTAGATGAAAATAATACTTTTAAATATGATAATCCTATTTGTCCAGTTTGTGGAAGTCATAAAATAATTAAAAAAGGCACTATAACAAAAAACAAACAAAATATCAATGGAAAAACCACAGAATTTAAAGAACAGCAATATCAGTGCAAAAAATGTGGAAAAAAATTTGGAATATACAATAATCCATTAATTGGTGAACATAAACAATTTTTACAAGAAATAATAGATAAAATTCCAGGAATAATGAAAATAGGATACCAATCACTTCGTAAAATAAGTAAATACTTTGAAATATTTCTTGGAATTCGAATATCTCACCAAACAATCAAGAACTGGTCCAACAAAAATCATGAAGAAACAATCAATAATGAAGAATTTGAATATTCTGGCTACTATTTGTATGATGAGCAATTTTTAAGACTTAATGGAGTTAGACATTACAGATTAACTTTATTTGATGCAATACTTAATATTCCGGTCTCAGAAAGAATAGTTCGCCGCAGAATACCGAAAAATACTAAAAAATTTATCTTAGATTCAACGGTATATAAACCATTTATATGCTTAACAACTGATTTATTTCCTATGTATCGTAACATAGCTGATGAAATAGGTGTTAATCATCAATTATGCACATTTCATTTGTTTCAAACAATACATCACAAATTAAAAGTGTATTGCAGAAGAAACAAGATTAATGGAAAAGAAAGAGATTATATCTATGAAAACGCGCAGGAATTAAAAGATTGTTTTAGACAAAACTCAACAAAAGAAGCAATAGAAAAATTTAAACAATATTTACAAAATTATATGGCCATACCAGTAGTATTAAAAGATTTTATAAGAAAACACATCATAAATCACTTTCACAGATATGTACAGCACTTAGATGATGAAAATATTGAAAGAACATCCAATAAAGTCGAAAATTACTACAGACAAACCAATCCAGAAATAATTAAGAAATTATACAAGACTAAAAATGGAATTCTAACATTTTTAGACTACCAAATGGAAAATTGGACCGAAAAACATCTAAAAATAAAATAAGCCTATAAAATTTTACAGACTCAGGAAAATATTAAAAAAAATAAGTTGTTAAATTAATTTTAATCTCAAAAAATGTTTTAAAAATTATGAATCAGAAAAAATATCATGAATTTTTAGACATGATAAAAAAAAATAAAGTTGTAAAAATAGCATATGGAAAATTACAATCATTTTTATGAATTATTGAAGAACCCATATATCACCTAATTCGCCCCTCGTCGAGACAAGGATATACAGGTGAAACTTTCCCATGAAAATTTTTACCTTCAAATAAACTATGCCAGTAAGATATCTCGATCCGTTTTAATAAAAAATGAAAATAATCTATGTACAATTAAAAAAAAAAGAAGTTAATGAATATATTTAATCTTTTTAAATACTTCATCAGCTCTTTTTAATGATTCTACCTCTTTTGGTGTTGACGGAGAATTTAATTTTTCAATGAATCTTTTTGCATCGATACCATCTAATGTTGGTGTAGCATTAACTTTACTTGCCATGATTTACATCCTCCATATTTTAACTATTATATTAAATAGTATATTGCACTTTATTTTTAATGCTTAATAAGATTAGTGTTTTGTTATTTAAGCTAATGATTTAGTAAAAACATATGTTAAACTAACTTTAAAATCAGCAGTTCACTTTTTTCATCTTTAGAAAACCCCTCATATCTAATCAAATATAGATTGAAAAAATAAATAATGAAAATCAGTTAAGTTATAAAGGATAGAAACCATTGGTTTCATACTTGGTTTTCAACCATCTTTCAAGCATCTTGTCTGCAAGGACAAATTTCCTTTCACGATTGAATTCGATTATTCCCTGATTGGAAAGTGAATCTATGAATCTTGTTATGCTGGATTTCGCATAACCCAGCTCATTGTCCAAATCTGCCCTATTTGATCCTTCATGCTCCAGAAGATATATTATGAAATCCTTTTCTCCTTCGCTTAACCTCCCCCAAACATAAATCCACATCATAGCGACCTGGTCAATGTTGAACTTGAGAGTTTGTTTGATGATTTCCTCATCACATATTGTGTTGTTAGGCAGAACTGATGAGAGACTATTTATATACAGAGGGATTCCTCGTGTGCATGCGTAAAATCTTTCGAATCCCTCATTTGTGAATTTTAAGTTATTTGATTTTTCCTCGATGTATCTTCTTGTCTCGTCAGCTGTGAACGGCTCGATATTTATCTGTATCAATCTTCCTCCGAATGCTCCTTCCTGACCGTTGATCATGTTGATTATATCTGAAGTTTTTGAAACGGAACCTGTGAAGACATAACCTACATTGAACTGCTTTTGAACAAAGCTTCTGATTAGCCAAAAGAATGCATCAGGTTTTTTAACGTTTTTTAATAGTTGGAACTCATCGATTACTATTATATATCCTTTTATGTCTTTTGACTCATCAACGATTTTTTGGGGAAGCTCCATTACAAATTTGGAAAGCTTGTCATAATTGTCATGGATTACTGGAATCGGTATGTCCATTATATTCGCATCTCCCGGAAAATCATAATTTTTCAATTGCAGTCTTTTGACATGTCCGGTTATCTTATCAATCCATTTTTTGTATGATTTCTTGTCTTTAGACATTGTTTCGTTTATGGAATTCAAGATTTCCTTAAGCACCTTCTCCTCGGTGAGGTTTCCCTTTTGCCTTCCGACAATTTCGGATATGTCAATGAATGAGGTCAGTATGTCCTCGCTTTGGTCATTCAATACCTTTTTAAGAAGAAATGTCTTGCCCACACCACGATATCCTGTAATCAACAGTTGAGGGGGAATATCTAATCGGACCGTTGACAGCTGAGTATTTATCATGTTGATATCCTTCACCCTGTTGAAAAAGTATTTGTCTATATCCTTCGGCATTGAAACCGGCATTATCTTCATTTTTAAACAACCCCATATAATTTTTTTAATTGGACATGTTCCTTAATATCGAACATATTCTATTTTATAAAACATGATATTTAAAATTATTGAATAATAACTGTTCGATTGAATCGAACATGTTCTATTAAATCGAAAATTTTATTCATAACTATTTGATTAGACATGTTCCATCAAATCGGCAAATGACACATTTAATGCGTATTCATTGCAATGTCAGCTGAAAGAGCAATCTGTAATGTAACAACATCAACATCCTTATCTCCAAACTCGCATCCAAGCTTGTCAAGAAATTCCTCTCTTAAAAAATCATTAATATTCAATCCATAAGCTTTTGTTGAAGCGCATTCCATTTCATTACAACCTCTTTTTAGAAAAAAATCTTGATTATATAACTGCATCAAATTCTTTTCATCACATGCAGAGATAATAAATATTATAATTTTTAAAGTATTTAAAATTAATTATTTTTTAATTTGAAGTTAAAAATAAGGCAAAATCAATTTTAAACAATAAATACAACATTATATAGTGAAATCAATATTATTCTAAAAATAAAATAACAACTGCAAGTTATACTTGCCAATTAAAATCTTAATGCATTTGGCCTAAAACCTTATCCCTTTCAGCAATAATCCCATCTTTAGGAAACCGATCATATTCAGTCAAATACTCATCATACAGTCCTAACGCATCATCATTCTTTCCCATTGTCTGTAAAGCTTGGCCATAATAAATATAGTACATGCTTATTAAACCATAATTATCAATGCCTTCTAGTGAAATACTTTTAAATCCCTTTACTGATTCTTCAAATTCACCAATATTGGACAATAGCAGATTTTTTGTTAATTGAAGCATCAAATCATTAGGATTTTGGCCAAGAGCCAGATTGACATATCTCAATGCATTATGATAATCCTGTTTGTTTTTAGAGATGTTTGCCATCTGCAATAATGCGGCTCCGTCATTCGGTTGGATTTCAATACATTTATCCAAGTAGATTAAAGCATCATCATACATTTCCAAATCATTGTAATATAATCCCATATTAAGCAAAGCGTCTGAATCTTCACTGTCAATCTCCAAAACCTTATTGAAATAGCTCAAAGCCAAATCATACTTTTCCAAATAGAGGTAACATGATCCGATTTTATTCAATGAGAAAGTTTCATCCGGAATATGTTCTATTATCTGATTGAACGAATCGATTGCCAATTCATATTCCCCCATATGATAACAAGCCACCCCTTTTTTGAGATGAACATTCAAATTATTGGAATCTAATTTTAAGGCCTTATCAAAGCATCTGAACGACTCTTCCTTTTGAAATAGAAATGCATGGCACAAACCCTTCAACAACCAACCATCAATATTATTTCCATCAATGATTAGAAGCTTATCAAGATAACTGATTGCCTTTTCATTTTCAAACCTATCAGAATAATATTCTGCTTTTTTAAGTAAATTATCAGAAATACGCTTTTTAAACATTTGATTTAACCTCTTGATTCAATAAACAAAGCTCATGAGAAATGAAATCAAGTATCTTGCCCAAATTTGATAATAAATATTGCAAGTATAAATAATACAAGAAAAATCAATCCAAACCAATTAAAGTACCATAAAACCGATAATACACAAATAATCCCATATAAAATGCATAGATGATTATCATTTTCAATTCTATATGAAGATACATAAATAATAAAAGCCAACGATATGTCAATAATCGTTGTAACAATCAAAGGTATCAGCAAATCAATATCTAAATATACATTCAAACCAAATCTTGATATCATAAATATTATGAATAGAATCCATAAAATAAAATAAAAATAAGCGATGCATCTTGCCAATTGACGACCATTAACCTTTTTCACAAACATGGCTCTGACTCTCATTGTTAAATATGATAATTTATCATCACCCATACTATAAATACCTACTTAAATCGTTTTTTGGAAAAATAACATAGGAATATATTAAAAAGAATACAGCCCATGTTAAAAAGAACGATTTGAAATTCAATTCACGATTTAAAAGAACATAACAATTATTCGACAAATAATCATAAAACAGAAGTAAAATTCCATCCGAAATCAAAACCATGGCAATGAAGCTCTCAACTGAATGATAAGCAATGATAAAATAACCGAATACAATGAAGACACTTAAAAAAATAATATACAAATACAAAACATGAATATTGTCACATTTCATTTAAAATCACCCAAATAGATTATATTTATCCGAAATAATAAGAATGCATAACAATATTGTATCAATTATGATGATTTTATAAAAAAATCCATCCCACTTATCAATTCCACGGATTTTATATATGAAATAGACTATTAGACTGAAAACAAAATAGGATAGGATCATCAGCTTCAAAAAAGACATTTATAAACCTCATTTTACTTATTTTACATTTTTAGTTACCTTATTATAAATAAGTACCCCATCATTGCCATAATCATTACGCCAATTATAAATTCATGTTTATAATTCTAAATAAAGTTAATAATAAATAATACTACACTTATCAAGATAACAGCAAATAAGCAATATTTCAACAAACCATCAAAAGTCTTTATTTCAAACGGCAGCATTTTATTCATAATATCTGGAGATAAAATTAAACCACCGCATAATAATGAAACTACCAATGCAATAATATCATGATTAAATGAATTAGAGTAACCTAATACATCTTTTATAATCCACAATAACGAAATGCCTAATGGACCCCTTCCTAACATGAAACCAAGAAGAAGAAAAAATACCGGATGATAACCTATGACCTGTTCGCCAGACACTAAACGGCAATTATCATCACGAAAAACATTCAATCTTAAAAACATGAACACAAATGGAAAATACATTGCTAATCCAAAAGCAATGGCACTTTCCAATCCTTCAAAAGTAAATGCAAGCAATGCAATAAACCAGGACACAGCAAATGTTAATGGAAATAACATAACCACTACACTGGCATAAGACATCCCCGGAAACCTTCCAGAAATCAAATCATATTTCTCATCTAAAAAATCCCGTTCATATATCAATATTGAAAACATCACTCCAAAAATAGTTATCCCCAATAATGACAAAACAAAATCAATATGAAGGAAAAAATATAATAATAAACACAAAAATAAACCTAAAACTTCCGTGTAAAAAAATAAATAAATTGAATAAACTTTCAGCTCATCCTTATTTAAATTAATCCAACCTTTAGATCTAATGATATTTAAATTAGTAAACAAAAATACGCCTCCAATAATAATCAGCACCCATTTAATTATTCTTAATTTTAAGTTACCATGTTATAAATAGTGCCCCCATCATTGCCATAAGTATTATTCCAAGTATCAAAAATTTTATTAAACCGCCAATTCTTTTTAATTCAAAAGGTAATATTTTATTTGCAATATCCGGAGATAATATGAATGAAACAATCAGTATTGAACAGATACTAGATTAAATATGCATCAATATTATTTTCAACTATGCCCTCCATGACTTTCATCAATGAAAACCCTACAATATGGCAACTTATAAGACTTGCGAAAATATAATAGATGGCCGGATGATAGCCTATTACATGTTCGGTGATTATATTCCCATTTTCATCTTCAGTTAATAATTCACGACTGTTTTCGTTTTTATATACGTTAATTCTCAAAAACATGAAAAATGCAGGATACAAAGCTGCTAAACTAAATCCAATAGCAGAATATATTCCTCCCTGATATAAAGCTGTTGGATAAATGATGAAGGCAAAAGCAATACTTGCCGGAATGAAAAATAAGATTAATCCCTGATAGGATATGCCTTTATATTCCTCATAAAACAACCCATATTTTTCATCAAACCAATCACGATTATAAATGATGAGTGATCCTAATACTGCGGCTAAAGTAAATCCTGCAACAGCATAAATTACAAATGACACAGGCAGATTTACAATTAAAAATAAAACCAATGCCATGGAAAGCCCAATTAATTCTAAAAAAATGAAACCTGAAACCACATAAGATTTCATTTCATTTTTATCTAAAACAGACCAATCTTTACTAATATTTTTAATTAATTTTTCAAACAAAGTTAATCACCGTTATTGTATTTTTCATTAATTAGAATCTGCATTCATTCTTGAAATACGAACTTTTTTGTCTTTAATTAACTCTTCATCATTGGGAAAAATTTCAAAAGCTTTATCATATGCAAGCATTAATTCATCGAAACGATTTAATTTTTCTAAAGCTTTAAATTTACAAACCCATCCAAATGAATTATCGTTTTCAATTTCCAATACTTTATTAGCATATATTAACAGTTCTTCAAAATCATAATCCGTCACATACAAAAGTCTCATTTTGTACAAAATGGATTCAAAATCATCAGGACATAAACTTAAAGCATTATCATATGCAACCAGAGATTCTTCAAATTTACCAGATTCCTGTAATACAGTTGCATAAGTAGACCAAATCCGACAATTGTCCTGAGATATTTTCAAAGCCAATTTACAATTATACTCCGCTGAATCCAAGTCTCCTAATTCGAAATAGGATTTGGTTTTATTTATTATTGCTTCCCAATAACTTTCATTTAAATCAAAACATTTATCAAAACATATAATGGCCTTTTCATATTTCCTTAAAGAGTTATAAACAACTCCTTTATTATTCCAAGCAATAACTGAAGGTTCGATACTTAAAGATTTTTCATATGCATTTAATGAATCTTCAAATTTAGCCAAATCATGTAAAACATCCCCTTTCGTTCTCCATACATTTTCATTAGGTTCTAATAGTAAACATTTGTCTAAACATGAAATACTTTCATCATACATGCCAATTTCATAAAAAAAATAAGCCCCATTATATATCAAGAACGAATCCTTAGAATTATTAATCTCATTAATTAAAGCTGAAAAGTCATTCATTGCATCTAGTGCATGTAAAGATCTGCATTTATAAAGATACGCCCATTTATTGTCGTTTTGATAATTTAAGACTTCATCCGAACAGATTAAAGAGCCTTCATAATCTTTTTTTAAGAATAGTATGTTAGCCTTATGAATCAACAAATCACAATAATTAAACTTACTATTAATTATAAGATTATCAACGATTTTTAAAAGCCAATCCAATTTATTTATTTTTTCACATATTATGCTTAAATTCCATAAAACTAAAAATGGATGATATTCCTTTTTTAATAATGAACAGAATATTTTTAAAGACTTTTCATATTCACAATTATTTAATAATATTTTAGCGTTTTTAAAATCTTTTTTTTCTGTTCTTCTAGATAAAAATTTCATGAAAAATCCTCATAATCTTATTTAATATACTCCAAAAAGTAAAATTAATTGCTTTTATTTAATTCCTCTAATGCCAATCTTTTGTAATCCTCAACCCAATCCAATTCATTGTCAAAATTTAATATTTCATCAGCAAAAATAAAAACCTCTTCCCATTTACCCATATTAAACAATAATATTAATTTATTTTTCAATAAGTTTATATTTTTAGGACATAACTCTAATGCATGGTCATATGCATTTAATGACTCATCCAATCGATTTGCATGAAACAAGAATGTGGCATAATTGTCCCAGACAGGACAATTTGTTGAATCTAATTTCAATGCAAATTCACAGCATTTTAATGAAACATCAATATTTCCAAGATGAAAATATGAAGTTGCCTTATTAACAATGGCCGGAACACTATTTGAGTCAATGGACAAACATTTATCAAAACATTCCAATGCATCATGATATTTGCCCATCAAATTATAAATGGTTCCTTTATAATTCCATGCAATAAGATTGTTAGGGTCTAATTCCAAACAAGTATCCAATGTATTTAATGATTTGTCATACATCCCCATTTCCTTTAAGCATAAACCTTTATATATTAAAGCATTGCAATTTTTAGAATTCTTTTTTAAACTCAAATCAAAACAGAATAAAGACTCCTCCATTAATCCCAATTCTAAAAAAAACTCGCCGAGAGACAATGATAAATAATAATCAGGATCACATTCCTTTATTTTTAAAAACAATAAATTAAAATTCACATCAACATTCATATCTTTTAAAACTTTGAATTTATAGAAACATGCCCATAAATTATCAGAATCATTATTTAAAACTTCATCAAAGCATTCAATGGCATTGTCATAATCTTTCAAAAGATATAATGCATATCCCTTTTGTATTAATAATTCTTCACGATTATATTGTTTATCATTCATCAAGTCGTTGATTTTATCTAAAAGAACATTTAATGAATTCAATTCTTTATGAATGATAATCAAGTTAGACAACACATAAAATACATGAAAATTTTTTTCCAATAAAGTATTAAAAATATCTAAAGCTTCAGCATAGTTGCCCATTTCTAAAAAATTCTGTGCTTTATGATATTCCTTTTTATTTTTTAAACTAATATCTTTTAAAAAACTCATTTAAACACTCTGTTTCAACTATTTAATTAAAATCAATAACCTATCCTTTTCATCTTGAATTTCATCTTTAGGAAACCCATCATATTTAATCAAATACTCATCATACAGTCCTAACGCATCATCATTCTTTCCCATTGTCTGTAAAGCTTGGCCATAATAAATATAGTACATGCTTATTAAACCATAATTATCAATGCCTTCTAGTGAAATACTTTTAAATCCATTTATTGATTCTTCAAATTCACCAATATTGGACAATAGCAGATTTTTTGTTAATTGAAGCATCAAATCATTAGGATTTTGGCCAAGAGCCTGATTGACATATCTCAATGCATTATGATAATCCTGTTTGTTTTTATAGATGTTTGCCATCTGCAATAATGCGGCTCCGTCATTCGGTTGGATTTCAATACATTTATCCAAGTAGATTAAAGCATCATCATACATTTCCAAATCATTGTAATATAATCCCATATTAAGCAAAGCGTCAGAATCTTCACTGTCAATCTCCAAAACCTTATTGAAATAGCTCAAAGCCAAATCATACTTTTCCAAATAGAGGTAACATGATCCGATTTTATTCAATGAGAAAGTTTCATCCGGAATATGTTCTATTATCTGATTGAACGAATCGATTGCCAATTCATATTCCCCCATATGATAACAAGCCACCCCTTTTTTGAGATGAACATTCAAATTATTGGAATCTA